>JBFKMY010000001.1:0-27577 GCA_041629615.1 Thermodesulfovibrionia bacterium
ACCTCTGCAATAACTGTTACGAAAAACTCTGCGTGAATGCCGACGGGAATGTATATCCCTGTGCGTCGCTCAATGGGGATAATAACTTTAATGCCGGTTCTGTGCGCAAAAAACCTCTCAGGGACATATGGCTTCATTCAGGTGCCATGGAAAGAGGCAGGAAAAACAGTGTACAGAACAAAGTGGAATGCAGGGAATGTTACCTCAAGTTTTTTTGCGGAGGAGGATGCACGTCTCACAGTTATTACGCCTCGGAGGTAGATACCGGCGCAGGTTCCGTCACAGCCCTTGATCCCTATTGTTCGACATATAAGCAGATGTTTGAGGACATTATCTGGGAACTGGCTTCTGAAGGCGTTACCCCCCAATACGGAGAAGGGTATACGCCGCCCCTTGTCTATAATGCCATGGATTCAAAGCTGCCCGGACATCTTGGTGCCGGGATCAGGTCCATTGATAAGAATTTTGAAGTGGGCTGCTATCATTGCTCATGCGTATTGTCCGTGGATGTTGAAGATGATGAAGAAGTATGTAAACCTGAGATTAAGGGGCATGTGACCAGGACGGTAAAAAAGAAATTTTCCAAGGCTGCATATAACCCTGTTGCTGATTACTATTGCCCTACCGGATACGATCCCAAAGACCTGGCACACATCCCCAATGAAGTGCTCGACGTTTCCTACGGATGCGGGAATCCGGCGGCCCTGGCTGACATTCAGGAGGGTGAAACAATTGTTGATCTGGGTGCAGGGGGCGGCATTGACTGCTTTATTGCCGCCAGGAAGCTCGGAAAGGAAGGCAGGGTAATCGGCATAGACATGACCGATGAAATGCTTGAAAAGGCAAGGGACGGTGCAAAGAAAGTTGCCCTCAGTCTCGGATACGACATTGTCGAATTCAGGGCCGGCAATATCATGGAATTGCCTGTTGAGAGCTGTTCCGCTGATCTGGTGATCTCAAACTGTGTTATCAATCTCACAGAGGACAAGACTAAAGTACTGGAAGAAATATATCGAATATTAAAGCCGGGAGGAAGGTTTATTATTTCAGACATTGTTTCCGATAAACCTGTCCCCGGATATTTAAAGAGAGACAAGGAGTTATGGAATGCCTGCCTGTCAGGGGCCCTCACTGACCGCCATTTTAAGGATGTTGCCGAAAATGCCGGGTTTTCCAGGGTCAATATGACCAGAAATTACCTTTATAAAAAGGTTGAATTCATAGAGTTTTATTCCATAACATTAACGGGCACAAAACCGATGAAGGTCGGCTGCGGATGCAGTGCATGAGGTGCGGTCCCGGATGATAAACTTGAACAGGAAACGAGGTAGGAATATATGAGAGTAACACTGGTAAATGCCCAGGTTTTAGACGGCAACAATGTTGTGCCCCCTTTAGGGCTGATGTATATTGCGGCCGTATTGGAAAAGTCGGGACATCAGGTGCAGATATTTGATGCTGACCCTGAATATCAGGCCACGATGATGAAGGAGATCAAGGAATTTAATCCGGAACTGATTGGATTGAGTTTCCTGACCGTTGCGTATCAGAGGGCATTTAATCTCTGCAAGGCCTTGAAAAAGGAAATGCCTGACGCGACATACTGTGCAGGAGGGGTGCACACGACTGTCAAGCCCCGTGAGACCTTAAAGGAGTTCGACCTCGATTTTATCGTAGTCGGAGAAGGGGAAGATACGGTTGTTGAGGTGTGTGAGAAGCTGGGAAGGAAAGAAGGCCTTGCAGGTGTCAATGGGGTCATGTACCGTGAAAAGGATGAAATTGTTGAAAACGAGAGACGGGACATGATCAAGGACCTGGATTCCATCCCCTTTCCTGCCAGGCACTTAATCGATATGAAACCCTACCTGAAGCCGCCGGGAATTATACGCGGATATGCTGAAAAGAACCAGACAACGATCGTCACAAGCAGGGGGTGCCCCTTTAAATGTATCTACTGCGGCAGCCATAACATATTCGGCAGAAGGACAAGAAGGCGTTCGGTGCAGAATGTTGTAGATGAGATTGAATACCTGGTGAAGGACTATGATATGAAGGGTATCTATTTCTGTGATGATACATTTACTCTCAGTTCCCGGTGGGTCAAGGAATACTGTGAAGAACTGAAGAAGAGAAATCTGAATATTAAATGGGCCTGCCAGTCAAGGGTTGACCAGACCGACAGGGAATTGATGACGAAGATGAAAGAATCGGGGCTGGTGCAGCTTGACTTCGGTGTGGAGAGCGGCTCTGAAAAAATACTCAAGGTACTGGGCAAAGGCGGCGCAGGAGACAGGACTGCACAGATAAAACAGTCCTTTAAACTGTGCAAGGAACTCGATATCAGGACGCTGGCAACGTTCATAATAGGCAATCCCGAGGAAACCCGTGAAGACATCGATGAAAGTTTCAAAGTGGCTAAGGAGATCGACGCTGACTACACGGCCTTTTATTTCCTGACCCCCTATCCCGGAACGGACATCTATACCATGGCCATTGAAAACGGATGGCTGGACCCGAATATCCCCTTCTCGGAGATATGGGCGCACAGGCAGCCTGAGCTTCCCTTAATGGCCATAACCTTCGGAAAGGAAGAACTCAGGGACATACGCAGACATCTGCAGAACCAGTTCTTTGTAAAAAATTATCTCAAGGCCTCAAGCAACATCAGTTTCTACTCGATACTGTTCAGTATTATTTTCAGGCATCCCAAAGTTATTCTCGATTGTCTGGGAAAATTTATCAGGACCCGCAGGATAGACTATATTGTGGAGACCCTCAATGCAGAATACTGGCGGATGAAAAAGTACGAAGGGGCCTGAACAGAAAACAGACATAAAAAATACACATAAAGAATAAACAGAAAGGGCGCTGCAGCGCCCTTTCTGTTTTTACAGTCCCTGCACAGGTGTTGGTGTAAAGGTCAAAATAAAAATTGCAAGGGACAACCATCCTATATATATTCTTTTCCTGTCGAGTTGAATATGGGGATAAACAACGGGAGGATGTCTGTACCCGAGTATAATCATCAGGACCGCCCATATTAACCAGCCGGGCCAGTACAGTATTCCGAGAATGACCAGAACAGGGAGTGTCCCTTTTGATATCCATGAATGACTTTCCCCAAAGAGAGCATACACAATATGACCCCCGTCGAGCTGTCCGATGGGCAGCAAATTGAGCGATGTCACTAAAAGGCCAATCCATCCTGCAAAGGCAACGGGATGAAGAATAATGTCGTATTTTCCGGGATCGATATTCAGAACAATTTTCGTAAGAAAGGAAAACAGGAGTGAACTGCCGAAGGCAATCCCCCCCTCAAGTTCCCCTGTCGGCTGAACCCCGGACAATTTCAGTCCTGCGATACAGGCAATGATGGCGATGATGAATCCGCCGATGGGTCCTGATGCGCCGATATCTAAGAGTGACCGCCTGTCGGGGATCGGGGGTTTCATCTTGATGACCGCTCCGAAGGTCCCTATTATGGAGGGAGCAGGGATGAAGTAAGGGAGGGTTGCAGGTACATGATGTTTTCTTGACATTAAGTAATGTGACATTTCGTGAGTGAGAAGGATAAAAAGCAACGTTAAAGAGAATGGCAGCCCGAGATACATTTTCTCCGGTTGCTCCCACGGGATTATCCCGTTCAGCAGGGCGCCGGCGAATGTAGTTGTGAGAAAGGTCAGAATAAAAAGCAGGACATGTATGCGGGTCAATGTATTCGGCATTCTAAATTTTTTTGTATCTGGCTGCCAGATGGTGAATGATAAAGTAACTTATTATTGCTGAAATAGTACAGACAACAAAGGAGCCGACAAAGAAGGCCTTGATAATCGGCATCATCTGTTTGACCACAGAGAGAAAATGTTCCCACTCGGACATCTTATTTATCACAGTGAGAAGCCCCAGGTTTTTCCAGTCAACGTCGGGCAGGATCTGCCTGATTCCCATCAGCTTTGCGCCAAGCCAGACGGCAAAAGAAGATATGGGCACTATCGTCCATGGATTGTTAACGCTGATTCCGACAATGGCGACCAGCCTGTTCAGGCGAAAAAGATAGGCTAAAAAGATGCCCCCGACATAGTGGAGGCCCAGCAAGGGCGATATGCCCATGAACACGCCGACCGCAAAGGCCAGGGCAATCCGATGGGGCGAATCCTTTACCTTTAATATGCTTTTGAATTTATCTCTGAAATAGGACATAAATTAAGCTGTCAGCCATCAGCTATCAGCGATCAGCAATCAGCCATCAGCAACCAGCGATCAGCAACCAGCAATTACTGAATAAAGCTAAAAACTGAAAGCTGAAAGCCGATGGCTGATGGCTGATCGCTGTCTCTTAAAGTGTTCATACCCTTCTGCTTTAAACGGTGTTTTATTGCCTTTGCCGTCTACAATATAGCGGCCTTTTCTCATTATCTCTCCTATCCTGAATGCCTTTGTCCTGTAATCCGGCGGGGCGGTAAAGAGAAGGGCATAATCTTCACCGCCCTGTAATGCATATATCATCGGGTCCTGATGCAGGCTTGTCGCTGTTGACGCCACTTCCCTGGATATGGGTATTTGATCGCGGTAAATGACCGCGCCTCTGCCGCTTGCATCACATATATGGCTTAAATCCATACACAGTCCGTCGCTCACGTCTGTCATCGCTGTTATTCCGGACGTGTTTTTTACAGGAGCAGGACGAGGCATTAAATGCTTCCTTATAAGTTTGAGGCGATTTGTGGGAGGAGAGAATCTGCGGACTCTCCTGCCCCCTTTTTGTAAAATATGCAGACCCATTGCTGAATCGCCCAGAGTGGTTGAAACAAAGATCCCGTCTCCTTCCTTAGCGCCTGCTCGTGTGATGATTTTATCTGCGTGTCCTGTGAGCGTACCGCTTAAAATGAGGCCCTGTTTTGAAGAACAGGTGTCACCTCCGATAACCGCAATGTCAAACTTCCCGGCGGCACTATTTATACCGGAGTAAAGATCGCCGATACTGCCGGAATCAAAATTTCCCGGGACGCCGAGACTCACAATGAAATATTTGGGGCTGCCGCCCATGGCAAATATATCACTTATGTTGACTGCGAGAAATTTATAACCGAGCTGGTAAAATGTGCACAGGGAAAGATCAAAGTGCACTCCTTCAATTAACATGTCGGAGGTGATAAGGATATTCCTGTCCGTGCCTTTTACCACTGCAGCATCATCGCCGATGCCGGTGATGATATCAGATGTCAGTCCCGGGCATTTTTTCTGTAATATTTTTATAAGTCCGAATTCGCCTAATTTTGACAGTTTCATGATGATGTCACTAACTAAAAGGATTCAAGGGGGTCCTCGAACTCTGTTTTAATACGGACGTATAGAGGATGTAATTATGTGACGGGATTAAATTCCGGCAATCACGCAAAACTACTTTCTGCTTTTTCCCTTTTTTGCACTCTTCCTGACGCGTTGCCCGGCAGTTTTTTTAACGCGCGTCCCGGCGTTTTTTTTGCTGCCACTCCCGGAACTCTTCGCAGCTATTTTCCTGGAGCTCGTCCGGGCACTTTTCCCGCTGTTCGTCTTAAGGGCGTTTTTTAATACTTCGTCCATCGTTTCAACAGCGATAAACTTCATGTCCTTCTTGATATATTTAGGGATATCTTCAAGGTCTTTTTCATTCCGTTTGGGAATAATTACTGTCTTGATGCCCATCCTCTTTGCCGCAAGGGTTTTCTCCTTTAATCCGCCTATCGGCAGGACACTTCCGCGCAGAGTTACTTCGCCGGTCATTGCTATGCCCTTATGAACGGCCTTGCCGGAAAAAACAGAAGCCAGAGCGGTTGCCATGGTAATACCGGCTGACGGCCCGTCTTTGGGAATTGCACCGGCAGGGACATGAATGTGGATATCATTCTCTGAAAACATGGCGTTTTTAATACGCAGTTTTTTTGCCTTTGAACGGATATAACTTAAAGCTGCATGGGCGGACTCTTTCATTACGTCTCCGAGCTGACCTGTCAGAGTAATGCTGCCTTTGCCTTTCATTATTGTCGCTTCAATGTAGATGATGTCTCCCCCTGCCTCTGTCCAGGCCAGTCCGGTCGAAACGCCGACCTCATCTTTTTTAATTTCTTCCTCAGGAAGGTATTTGGGAACACCGAGATATTTTGACAGATTGTTTGATGAAATATTGTATTTTTTGACCTTGCCCTCAGCAGTCTTTCTTGCCACCTTGCGGCAGACATTGGCAATCTCACGCTCAAGGTTTCTTACGCCTGCTTCACTCGTGTAATGGGTGATGATTTGCAGCATGGCACTGTCATTTATCTTTATATTCTTTTCGGTGATCCCGTGCGCGTCCAGTTGTTTGGGGATGAGGTAATTCCTGGCAATGCCGACCTTTTCCTCAGCTGTATACCCGGACAGGTAGAGGACTTCCATCCTGTCTCTTAAGGGAGAGGGAATGGGGTCCATTTGATTGGCCGTTGTGATAAACATTACGTTGCTTAAGTCAAAGGGGACCCCGAGGTAATGGTCTGCAAAGGCGAAATTCTGTTCAGGATCCAAAACTTCCAGCAATGCCGATGCAGGATCGCCCCTGAAATCCATGCCTATTTTGTCGACTTCATCAAGCATGAAAACAGGGTTGTTTTTCCCCGTTGTTTTAATACCCTGAATGACCCTTCCCGGCATGGCTCCTACATAGGTACGTCTGTGCCCTCTGATCTCTGCTTCGTCTCTCATTCCACCGAGGGACATCCTGTAAAATTCCCTTCCGAGGGCCCTGGCAATTGACTTGCCGAGGGACGTCTTGCCGACGCCGGGCGGCCCTACAAAACACAGTATCGGGCCTTTCATCTTGTCCTTTAACTTACGTACCCCGAGGTACTCAAGGATACGCTCTTTGATCTTTTCAAGGTCATAGTGGTCCTCGTCGAGGACCTTTTTTGCCCGCTTGATGTCAAGTTTGTCCTTCGTGCTTATTGACCAGGGCAATTCAATGAGCCAGTCAATATAGGTCCTGATTGTACCGGCCTCCGCACTGTCCTGATGCATCTTGTCGAGACGGTTGATCTGTTTGATCGCTTCTTTCTCTACCTTTTCAGGCATCTTCGCCTCATCAATTTTCTTGCGCAGGTCCATGATCTCTTCCGTCTTTTCATCTATTTCACCAAGTTCTTTTTGTATGGCTTTGAGCTGTTCCCGGAGAAAATATTCCCGCTGGGTCTTGTCTATTTCACCCTTCACATCTGACTGGATTTTCTGTTGCACCAGAAGCAGCTCAACTTCCCTGTTTAAAATTTCGCTTATTTTATTCAGTCTCAGGACAGGATCTGTTTCCTCGAGTAATTCCTGCGCCTGCTCCGCCTTTAACCCGAGGTTTGAGGCGACCAGGTCCGCAAGTCTCCCCGGTTCCTCTATGTTTTCAATAAGGACAATAATATCAGGCAAAAAGGACTTGCCGAGTGCCAGGGATTTGTCCACAAGTTCTTTCACGTTCCTCATAAGCGCTTCAACTTCCAGCGTTAAATCGGGCCGTTCCTGGTCAACGACTTTTTCAATTTCCCCGACAAAAAAAGGATCTGTCTGACTGTATTTGAGGACCCTTGATTTTGTGAGGCCCTGTACAAGTATTTTAAGCCTTCCATCGGGCAGTTTCAGCATTCTGAGGATTGTACCGACAGTGCCCACGGTATACAGGTCTTCTGTTGACGGCGATTCAACGTTGAGGTCCTTCTGTGAGACAAGCAATATAAGCTTATCGCTTTCAACTGCCTTTTCAATGGCTTTTATTGAAACATCTCTTCCCACAAAGAGAGGAAGAATCATATAGGGAAATATGACAACATCTCTCACAGGGAGAATGGGTAAACTTGCGGGGATTTCTATATCCCGATCTTCTTTTATATCAAAATCTGCCATTATCTCTCCTTTTCAAATAGTATCTTTCCTCTGAACTACATGAGAATCTGCCACACATTCAAAACCACGGATAAAAAATCAATCCTATTGTACCATGGAACCTGAGTTATTGAAAGAGGTTATGAAAAAAGAAAAGTTCAGCATCTTTCATCGGACTGAAGGGGGTTCATGAGAAGGAATTCACGGAAATACATTGGCAATTTCAATCACATTCAAGATGGGATTGATTTACGTGTCGACTTAAGTTTTCCGAATGATGACCCAACAAAAAACCCGAATCTGCAAGCCGTGTCCCGGAATGCATACAGATGCCAATCCACGAGAGTGTGAAATGCGGGGTATATGCCCTGAAGTGTTGTTAATGCATAAATACACAAGCAGTTGTATATATTTCACGATGGATTTATTAATGATATACGGGGAGCAGCCTGGTCATTTATGACGTCAGACACAATCATTATTAAATGCCGAGTTTTTTATGAATTCCTTTAAGTCCTTCCCGATGTCCTCTCTGTCCAGCGCGTATTTAAGTATTGCTTTCAGGTAATTTAAGGGATCTCCCGTTGTGAGCCACTCACCGCCCTCCACCTCTTTAGCCAGAAAAATACCACCGTCATTAACGTACTTTCGAATCGCGTCAACAATCCAGAGCTCATTGTCTTTGCCGAGGGGAATGTTTCTTAAAATATCTATGATTTCCTGATTTAAAATCATGCGACCGAAATCCGCCAGCTGCGACGGCGCCTCATTGACAGGGGGTTTTTCCACAATATCCTCGATCTCCATGGTCCCTTCTCTCAGCTTTACGATCCCGTAACGGTCAACCACCTCTTTCGGCACTTTCTGTACGCCAATCATCAAATGGCCGTGGTTCTGGTAATCTTCTACCATTTGTTTGGTAAAGGGGACCCTGGATTTAACGAGATCGTCGCCCCAAATGTACACGAATGTTTCGTCCTCGACCAGGCTGGCTGCGGACAACACCGGTGTTCCATTTCCGTAAGGTCCTTTCTGTCTGATATAGATGAAATTTGCCATATCGGCCACTCTCTTTACATCCTTAAGCCGGTTCAGTTTGCCTGCTTTCTTGAGCTCATCAACCAGCGCCCAGTTATGATCAAAGTGGTCTTCCAGAGGTTTCTTGTCCCACTTTGTTACAAGAATAATGTCTTCTATCCCTGCTTCTACCAATTCTTCAACAACCAGCTGAATGATCGGCTTGTCCACGATCGGCAGCATTTCTTTGGGCATGGTCTTTGTTGCCGGCAGAAAACGTGTGCCCGAACCTGCTACCGCTACCACTGCTTTCCTGATTTTTGACATAATGCTATGGCTCCTTGTTTATTATTAAATATGCTGAATTATAGTACAGGGACTATCTCGACCGGACAACCCTTTTCAATTATGTCTCAGAGGGTTTCGATGAAATATATTTAATTTTAGATAAGATCGAAAGATTATGCAATAAATATCTTGGACCGGTGTTTCCCGTTGAGGGAGTTTATTGACAAAAATCGCATAATCCCTTACATTTTAATCATTTCAGAATAATACCCAGGAGGCGTATAATGAAAAGCAGGATCAAATTTGTAGAAAATATGCAATTTGTTGGCACATCCGATTCCGGACATGCAGTGGTAATGGATGCCCCGCCGTCTGTCGGCGGGAAAAATACAGGAACGAAACCGTCGGAACTGCTTCTTGTTGCACTGGGCGGCTGCTCCGGGATGGATGTGATTTCAATTTTGAGAAAGAAGAAACAGGCAGTTACAAATTTTGAAATGAACGTGAACGGAGAGACGCCCGATTATCACCCCCGTTCGTTTACCGATATCCATATTGAGTTTGTTATAACGGGCAGGAACATATCCGAAGAAGCGGTACAGAGGGCAATTGATCTGTCAATGAATAAATATTGCATGGTGGGAAATACGATTGGCAAGGCCGCAAAGATAACGCATTCGTATAAGATCATCAGTGCTTGATAAAATACAACATGCCGTTGCAACAGTTGGCTTCATTGGGTATCTTCCCTATGCCCCCGGTACGTTTGGTTCTGCTTTAGGGTTTGTGCTTGTCCTATTCACCATGCCTGATGACGGGCGTCTCTTCATGATATTTCTGTGTTTACTGGTCCTGGGGACAGTCAGTGCACACAATGCGGAGAAGTTTTTTGGAAAGGACAGCGGACGTATCGTCATAGATGAGCTGTGCGGGTACTTCCTTTCTGTTTTGCTTGTCCCGAAAACATTCGGCTATCTCTTCGGCGCGTTTTTATTATTCAGGGTATTTGATATTGTGAAACCGCCCCCCATACGCAGGGCTGAAGAAACAGTTCCAGGAGGGGCCGGGATTATGCTTGATGATCTGCTGGCAGGAATATACACGAATCTTTGCCTGCAGATATGGATATATATTTTTGCAGCGTAATAACGTCAAATGATTTTTTATTTTTAAAGCTTCTGTGGTATTCTATTGTGAAAATTACGGTGAGGTCACATTGGAACGTAAAAGACAGACCGGGCCTTGAGAAGTTTTATTGCGATAGAATTGCCAGATACAGCAAAATCTGCCCTTGCTGAACTTCAGCGGGAGTTGAAAAAAACAGGGGCCGATATACGGTGGGTAAAACCGGACAATCTTCATCTCACACTGAAATTTCTCGGCAATATCGAGGAGAAAGTCATTGGCACTCTTGTACAGGTCATGCGGGGGACATGCAATAAATATACACCATTTAATCTTGAAATCAAGGGAATGGGCTTTTTCCCGAACGTGAGGTCTCCAAGGATTATATGGGTCGGAATAAATGGAAACACCGCTATGACCGGGATTCAGAGTGAAATTGACAGCGGTCTCTCTTCCCTTGGGTTTGAGAGGGAGAAGAGGAACTATGCTCCTCATTTAACGCTTGGCAGGTTCAGGACGTCTCAGGGCAAGAGGCTCATAACAGAAGCAGTGGAGCAGTTCAGCAACAGAAGCTTCGGAGTGATCGGGGTAGAATCTTTATCTCTGATGAGAAGCGACCTCCATCAGGCGGGAGCCCGATATACAAAAATAGCAGAAATTTCACTCCGAGAGACGGGCCCTGAGAGTGCCAGATAGTTTTGATGTTCGGTGTCCGGATTATGGGGTTTTAATTTTTAATATATGAAGGAGGAACAATGTCTGATAAAGATCGTACCAAGGCCCTTGAAGTTGCCATATCACAAATAGAAAAACAATTCGGCAAAGGCGCCATCATGCGCCTCGGCTCTGAGGGGGTTGTTGAGGTCCCCGCCATTTCAACCGGCTCTATCGGTCTGGATGCGGCCCTTGGGGTAGGAGGTTTCCCCCGAGGCAGGGTCATTGAGATTTACGGTCCTGAATCGTCCGGGAAGACAACCCTTGCCCTGAGTGCAATTGCGCAGGCACAGAAAGCAGGGGGATCAGCGGCCTTTATTGATGCTGAACATGCGCTGGATGTGTCCTATGCGGGAAGACTGGGTGTGAACGTCAACGACCTCCTCATAAGCCAGCCTGACACAGGGGAGCAGGCGCTGGAAGTTACCGAAACGCTGGTCCGCAGCGGAGCACTTGATATTGTCATTATCGATTCAGTAGCAGCCCTTGTTCCGAGGGCAGAGATTGAAGGTGAAATGGGTGACAGTCTCCCCGGTCTTCAGGCGCGTCTTATGAGCCAGGCAATGAGGAAGCTCACATCTGCAATTGCAAAGGGCCAGACAACGGTGGTCTTCATCAACCAGATACGAATGAAAATAGGAGTCATGTTCGGTAACCCTGAAACCACGACAGGGGGAAATGCACTTAAGTTTTATTCGTCGGTCCGGCTTGATATCAGAAGGATTGAACAACTGAAAAGCGCCCAGGAAGCGGTAGGCAACAGGGTAAGAGTAAAGGTCGTAAAAAATAAAGTTGCCCCGCCTTTTAAACAGGCGGAATTTGATATATACTTTAATCAGGGGATTTCAAGAGAGGGGGAACTTATCGATCTTGGAATTGAAAAGAAAATAGTCGAACGGGCAGGCGCATGGTATTCATACAACGGCAACAGGGTAGGTCAGGGGAGAGAAAACGCCAAGCAGTATCTTAATGAACATCCTGAAATAGCTCAGGAAATTGAGGAAAAGCTGCTTGAGGAATATAATTTAAGGGGTAAGGTATGAACACAGACATAAATGCTCTTTTAGAAAAAGCGGTCAGGCAGAATGCATCGGACGTGCATTTGAAAGTCGGCAGCCATCCCATTATCCGGATCGACGGGGCACTGAGTGCCTTGCAGGATGAGCCCAAACTCACTTTTGAGGATATGCAGTACATTGCCACTGTTGTCATGAAAGAACCGCAGAGAGAGGAATTTGAGAGAAGCCGTGAGGTTGATATGGCCTATAGTATTTCAGGACTTGGAAGGTTCCGGTGTAATGGCTATTACCAGAGGGGTACAATCGGCATTGTCTTCCGGGTTATTCCTCCGAAGATTCTTGAACTGGAAGAACTGCTGATGCCTATTGTCATAAAAAAAGTCGCCCTCGAACCCAGGGGCCTGATTCTTGTTACCGGTACAACGGGAAGCGGTAAGTCTACAACGCTTGCATCGATGATCGACTATATAAATTCTAACCGTTCAGTAAATATTATAACGATTGAAGATCCGATCGAGTTTTTACACAGGGACAGAAGAAGTATTGTGAGCCAGCGCGAGATAGGCATTGATGCGACAACCTTTGCCAAGTCATTGAGGGCAGCGCTGCGGCAGGACCCTGATGTTATTCTTGTAGGTGAAATGCGTGACTTTGAGACCATCAAAACAGCACTCGACGCTGCGGAGACAGGACACCTTGTTGTCAGTACTTTGCATACAACGGACACCGTCGAGACAATAAACAGGGTCATATCTGTTTTTCCCCCCTACCAGCACAGTCAGGTACGGGCACAGCTTGGCTCTGTTCTGAAGGCCATTATATCCATGCGGCTTATTCCGCGTTCAGACGGCAAAGGGAGGGTGCCTGCAGTTGAGGTACTTATTAATACCGCTACCATCAGAAGCTGTATTGAGGACGCTGACAAGACAAAAAATATCCACGATTACATCGCAGAAGGGGTGAGCCAGTACGGGATGCAGACCTTTGATCAATCGCTTATGAGCCTTTTCCATAATGAACTGATCACCTATGAGGATGCTATCAATATAGCGACAAATCCCGATGACTTTGCACTGAAAGTCAAGGGAGTACAGTCCACGAAAGACATATGGGGAGCTGGCGGCGAGATAGGTGGACGTAAAGATCATGGAGGCCCGGATATTGAAAGGTTCTCCCGCTGATGCAAAAAGAACTGCATTAAAACTCCTCAGCTACCGCTCGAGAAGCAGAAAAGAATTGCACGAAAGGCTGGAAAGAAAGGGCTTTGAAAGCGGACAGATTACGGAAGTAATCACCCTTCTTGAACATGCAGGCTTAATAA
This sequence comes from Thermodesulfovibrionia bacterium, assembly GCA_041629615.1. Lineage (GTDB taxonomy): Bacteria > Nitrospirota > Thermodesulfovibrionia > UBA6902 > UBA6902 > JBFKMY01. Next base: position 13,360 of record JBFKMY010000001.1, read on the forward strand.
ACGACAAAGCCCTTGCCTCGGACCTGCTTGCCTATTCAATGGAAAGAAAATACCTCGGTAAAAAAGGAATCAGGATGTTTCTTATGAAACGCGGCATCGATCGGGAGCTTATTGATAAGACCCTTTCGTTGCTTTCCCCGGACATGGAGGACAGGACCGCACTCGCGCTGGTGGAAAAAAAAATGGATGCGTTAGGGAATGTTCCCAATAATGTTGCAAAGAGAAGATTATGGGGGATGCTGCAGCGCAGGGGGTTCCCCTTTGAGGTGATCAGCAGGGCAGTCAATTCGGTTCTCCGCGGGAAATAACAGGAAATGCCCACTGCATAGTATTCAAAGAGAAATATGATTGTCACCTTCCGTTGTTGATATGCGTTGAAGTGTCTAAAATACCATGAAAATTTGATATAATGGGAAGAACCAGGGACGGATTGTTGTGGAAAGGAGCGGGACATGGGAAAAAGATTAAGGATTGCCCTGAATACCGGAGGGGGAGATGCCCCGGGACTCAATGCTGTCATTAAGGCAGTCGTGATGGCAGCCCACAACAGGAACTGGGAGGTGTTCGGCATCAGGAACGGGTATGCCGGGCTCCTTGATACAGACGAGATCCTCCATCTGACCCCCAAGGAAGTTCGTGATATCTCAAATATGGGAGGGACCATTCTCGGCACTACCAATAAGGGCAACCCTTTTAAAATGCCTGTGACCGCTATGAACGGTGAGACAGCACTTCACGATATTTCCGACAGGGTAGTGGCGAATTTCAGGCGTCTCCGTTTTGATTGCCTGATCGCCGTGGGGGGTGACGGCAGTCTTGAGATTGCATATAATTTTTACAAAAAAGGAATCCCCGTTGTGGGGGTCCCCAAGACCATTGATAATGACCTCGTGTCAACGGTAATCACCTTTGGTTTTGATACGGCCGTGAGCATTGCCACCGAGGCCATAGACCGTCTTCATTCCACCGCCAAGTCACATGAACGGATTATGGTGGTCGAGGTCATGGGAAGGAATGCCGGCTGGATTGCCCTTAACAGCGGAATGTCAAGTGTTGCCGATGTTATTCTCATTCCGGAGATCCCCTTTGATATAGATAAGGTATGCGACCACATTATGGGATGCGAGCTGCGCGGACAGCGCTATGCGATTGTCGTTGCTGCCGAAGGTGCTGTTTCACAAGACGGGCGTTCATTTAACCGGGGAACAGGAGAGGTGGGAAGGCAGGGTGTTGTGCTCGGCGGCATAGCAGAGGCTCTGGCTAGGGAATTGGCCGTGAAGACAGGAAAAGATGCACGCTCGCTGGTCCTCGGCCATTTGCAGCGCGGGGGCTCTCCCACAACATTTGACCGGCTGATCGCACTTCGTTTTGGCGCAGCAGCGGTCCGCATGATTGAGGAGGGAAAATTTGGAATGATGGTTGCCTTCACCCCTCCTACGGTAAGTGCCGTTCCTCTCAGCGACGTGATCGGGAGAATAAAAAGGGTCCCGGTCGATAATGACACCATAATGGCGGCAAGGGAAATCGGTATTTCTTTCGGTGACTGAAGGGGACGGTCCTTTTTCCCGGTCAGTTTTCTCCGTGAATACTATCAGCATTCAGTATAAAGAACGGGGCATGGTTTGATGTAAATACAGGAGGGTCTTTTCGCAGTATCTCCGATACTGCCCGATGCTTTCTGAATTCTTTGTCCAGAAAATCTCTGACCCGCCGTCTGTCCCAGCCTCCGGGATGCCTGAAGTCAGTGTAGAGGGAGAGGTCCCCTTCATAAAAACTGCTCGTTTCATAATTGCCCGTCTCCTGACTGCAGACAGGCATATTAAACAATGCGAGATTCAGGAAACCAATTTCATCCTTATGTCTGACAACAAAATCAAGGGTATTGCGGGCCTCATAAAGTGTTTCAGGCGGCGTACCGAAAAGAAGATAGACGTATATGGCTATTCCGGCCTTTTTCAAAGTCCTTAAAACCACGGATGCTGTTTCAATATCAATTCCCTTGTGCATGCGGTCAAGTACTCCCTGGTCTCCTGATTCCAGCCCGAGTTTCAGCATTACACAGCCCGCCTTTTTCAGGGTAATGCAAAACTCCATATCCGTTAAAAGAGTGCTTATCCGGGCGAAGCCATACCAGGGAACTCCCGGGGGATGAACGGCAAGTCTTTTCAGTATGGCTGGACTGATTGCGTTGTCAAGCAGATGAACAATGGTCGGGCCCGTCATTGTGATGAGCGTGTCAAGGTCCTGCATCACCCGTTCGGCGGAGGCGGGAACATAGGGATTGCCTTCCGCTTTCTCCGGACAAAAAGAGCACCTGTTCCAATAGCACCCCCGTGAAGCGCTGTAGGGAAGAATGTGCCCCGGCGCCAAGTAATCATTCAATGGTAATGAAGAATAATCGGGGGTGCAATCTGTTTCTTTTATTGCACTGATCTTCATGATTGTGAGCAGGGCCTGTTCACCCTGTCCGTTTATGAGATGATCAACAAGTCCGTTAAAGGGGTTTTGCCAGTCAGGATTGTTCATCCAGGAAGTGACAAGTCCTCCGCCGAGGATGATTGTTATTTCATGAAAGTTCTGTCGAATAAAACCGATCATTGCAAATGAGCACAATGCCTGGCTTAAATAATTAATGGAAAACCCTATGAGCGGGGAAACACTGCTGTCCACGAGCTCCGGTATGCGCATGGAAAAATAGGGATAAAAGGGATTACGCTCAGGGTGTTCAGCAGCCCTGATAAGGTCGGCGCTTCTTAACGGGGAAAGCTTTCCCTGCTGGAAATTCGCAAGTCCGAGGGTTGCATGGTGATCACATAATTTTTCAATCCCGTGATTCAGGTCAGTAACAGCCCGTTTGTAGCGGTCAATATGGGAATAGGTGTGCCAGTTCCTGAGAGCATCGTAATTGTCTGTTAGAGTACGAAGAGCACGCCTGGTCCATCTGTCTGATGAAGCCCCGGACAGTGGGGGCCTGTTAATCATATGCCGGAGCCCTTCAATATTTGCATCCAGGAGGAGCGGGTGTATACCGTGCTTTATAAGTGCGCCTGCAAGTTTGGCTATACCGGCGGGAGGCTCGCCGGGTTTTGCAACAGGAGGGTAAATAAGTATCATAAATAAGTGCTTATGCCTTCGCGAGGCATACACGTTATCCTTTTATGTTTGTTGATCTTTATCCGATGCTTTATCAGGGCAGTTTCATGCGTTACGGTACAATGACGCAATAAAACTATAACAGGAAACACCATGCTGCATCCACCCTGCAAAGAATAAACCCCGGAATGGAGCAATGCCTGCTCAAACCAACATCAATATGAATGGTAAGAACGCAATTTTAGTTGACAGGCAACAGAATGTGTAGTAAAAGAACAATAAGAGAAAGCAAATAATACAAAGGCGTATCGAAGAAGAGGCAGGCTGTTGTATAAGTCAAAAAGGGCAGATAACTGATATATATGGAGAAGTTGAGAAGAGAAGAGAGCGTACATAAATCGGATACCATTACACTGAGTGTAATAATAACTTACAATAATCAGCGCGTTATTATATCGAAATATATTAAATTCATTTAGTTATGTAGTTAGCAAGAAAATTGCTTGTTTTTGTGAAGCACATTATTCGTGAAAACGAATATCATGGACGCAGATAGTGGTCCTGATCTCATTCATAATCATATAGATTAACGCAGCGAGCTTTAGCAGGGGGAGAAGTATTAACGGAAAATGCCGGCTTTCTCTCCCTGTGAAGAAATCCAGAGGGTATCCATGATTTCACAAGAGAAGAGAAAATGTGAAAGACCTGACATTTTTCTCATTATTAAATTCAGAAGGCGCGAAAAATCATACCGGTATTCTTTTGGTGTTACCAGTAATGTTTCTCACAGGGGGGTCAAATTTGAAGCGAGCGACAGCAGCTTCGGTCCGGGAGAAGTTTTGGAGATATTGCTGAAACACCCTCATGATGAATTATCAGTTGCAGCCTCGGGGCAGATAGTCTGGAAAAGGTCTGGCTGGTACGAATATGAGATGGGCCTGCAGTTACATGAAATGGACCAGGAGGCCAGCGGTAAGCTGGAAGACCTGATGACAAGCGCAAAAGAAGACCCTGTCGGGCCTCATGTGATCAGCGGCGACAATGGAGATGAAGATGACGCGAATAAGGTACAGATGCTGGCGCGTAAATTGTCAGTGCGCCGTATCAGTGCCATACCCCCTGTGATGGAAGTAAAAAACGAAACACCATTGTTTCGTCAGGGACATGATCATGCATTAAGCGCACATGCTAAAGCACAACGGGAGAAAAAATCACTGCTTAATAGAGAGCGCTTCGATTTGATGAGGATGTTTTTAATACAGCAAAAAAACAGAGGATGGTCAGCCATACGGGCATGGGCAGACATAATGAAAAAAACAGGAAATGGCCGGCCATAACATCACGGGCTGTTTTATGGAAAGGATCCTTAATGTAAAGATCAGATCCCAAGAGAGCACCAGAAACATAAAACATCATCATCCTGCCGGTTGATTTTAAAATTATATACCTAAAATTGATATAATACAGTATATTATTTACTTGCATATAATATGCCTGTATCCAGACCTGATTGTTTGCTGCATTTCTCGTTTGACATGGAAAGTAAAAAGATAAGACAGTTGTTCCTCGATTTTTTTAAAGAAAAAGGACATGAGGTCCTGCCCAGTTCCCCCCTTTTACCCGTCAATGATCCTACACTTCTCTTTACGAATGCCGGAATGGTACAGTTCAAGACCGTGTTTCTGGGAGAGGATGAGAGACCTTACAGAAGGGCGGTAACAGTACAGAAATGTCTCAGGGCAGGCGGGAAACACAATGACCTTGAGAACGTGGGAAGGACCGCCCGGCACCATACTTTTTTTGAGATGCTGGGGAATTTTTCCTTTGGCGACTATTTTAAAAAAGAAGCATCCCAATGGGCATGGGAATTCCTGACCGAACGGGTCGCACTTCCTGCGGACAAGCTCCGGATAACCGTATTTGAAAAGGACGATGAAGCTGCGGAATTGTGGGAAAAAGAGGTAGGGGTATCGCCGGAAAGGATTTTCAGACTTGGAGAAAGAGATAATTTCTGGCAGATGGGGGATACCGGACCGTGCGGACCGTGCTCGGAGATACTGATTGACCAGGGCCCTGAACTGGGCTGCGGAAAGCCCGACTGCCGTGTGGGATGCGACTGCGACAGATACCTGGAGATATGGAACCTTGTATTTATGCAGTATAACAGGGATTCATCGGGGAAATTGACCCCTTTACCAAAGCCGAGTATAGATACGGGAATGGGACTTGAAAGACTCTCGGCAGTGCTTCAGGGAAAGGTGAATAATTATGACTCTGACCTTTTCACTCCCATTTTTAAATATGTGGAGGACATCACCGGGAAAAAATACGGCGATGATTCTGCGGTAAATGTGTCCATGCGTGTTATCGCGGACCATATACGATCAGCGGCATTTGTCCTTTCAGAAGGACTGACCCCGTCGAATGAAGGCAGGGGATATGTACTGAGGAGGATCATAAGGAGGGCGGCAAGGCACGGTTTCATGCTTGGTGTGCAGGAACCGTTCCTTTTTAAAATCCTTGACCCCGTGTATGAAATAATGTCAGGGCCCTTCCCGGAACTGGTTGAAGATACGCTGAACAGCAAAAAGGTGCTTAAGCATGAGGAAGAAAGGTTTGCCCATACCCTTACATCGGGGATGACCATTTTGGAAAAACTGATAAAGGAGATTAAATCATCGGGCAGGGACATGATCCCCGGTGCCGAACTCTTTAAGCTGTACGACACATTCGGGTTTCCTCTTGATCTTGCCCAGGACATAGCCGGGGATAACGGTCTTGAGATAGACCATAAGGGCTTTAATGATGAGATGGAACATCAGAAGACACGGGCACGGGCGTCATGGGTCGGAACTGAAGGTGAAGTTGCTGCAGTATATAAGAAGGTCAAAGAGATTTTCCCGGCAACGGATTTTCTGGGGTATGAAACGCTTCACACGAACAGTATCGTAAACGCACTCATAAAATATAATTCGATTGTTGAAGAAGTCCATGAAGGGGAAGAGGTGGAAATAGTGCTTGATCAGACCCCTTTTTACGGTGAGTCCGGAGGGCAGGTCGGCGATACAGGAATAATAAAAGCAGACAACATGAGAATTGACGTTGAAAAGACGAGGAAAGTTAATGACCTGCTTATTCATTCCGGTTTTGTAAAAAAAGGGACTGTCAGAAGGGGGATGGCCGTTCAGGTGACGGTAGACGCAGGAAGCAGAAAAGCCATTATGCGCAACCACACTGCGACGCACCTCCTGCATGCAGCTTTAAAGGAAGTTCTCGGGGACCATATCAAGCAGGCAGGGTCTCTTGTGGCTCCCGACAGGCTCAGGTTTGACTTTACCCATTTTTTTGCCATGAGTGAGAAGGAATTAAGTGACGTTGAAAATATTGTTAATGAAAAGATAATCGAGAACCTTCCTGTTGAAGTAACATCCGCGGCCCTTGACGAGGCAGTCAACAGCGGGGTTACCGCGCTTTTTGGCGAGAAATACGGAGAAGAGGTGCGGGTTGTAAGGGCAGGAGCTTTCTCTGCTGAATTGTGCGGCGGCACGCATTGCCGTGCAACAGGAGATATCGGGCCGTTCAGGATTATCTCTGAAGGCAGTGTGGCATCGGGGATAAGACGCATAGAAGCCCTGACGGGTCTTGCCTCACTTGCATTCAATAAGAAGAGGGAAACCGAGCTGTTGAAGACAGCCGGCCTTCTCAGGGTGGGTGAATTCAGCGTTTCGGACAGGGTAATGAAAATTCTTCATGAAGTTAAACAGTATGAAAGGGAACTTGAAAAAATCAGGAAACGGGCGGTGACCGGTTCCGTAGATAGCATCCTTGAAAGTGCGGTAGAAATAGGCCGCATAAAAGTGCTTGCCCATAAAGCTGACGGGCTGGACATGAAATCATTGAGAAATCTTGCGGATTCTTTGAAGGATAAAATCGGGTCCGGCGTGATCGTGCTTGGATCTGCCCTTGACGGACAGGCATATTATGTGTCGACCGTAACAAGGGACATTGTTTCCCGCCTCCATGCAGGCGACATACTCAAGGCAGTGACTGGAGGGAAGGGCGGCGGAAGACCGGACATGGCACAGGGCGGTACAAAGGACACGGAAGGAATAGAGAGGGCACTCTCTTCATTAGCTGGTATAATTAAAGACAAGATAAAGTAATAAAAAGGTCCAAGGTCTCAAGGATTCGGGGGTTCGAGCAGAAGCTCATTATATCTCTTGAATCCCTGGGCCCCTGCCTGCCGGCAGGCAGGCCTGACCCCTTGAATCCTATTTTTGGAGGGTATTATGACGTTAAACGAAATAGTCCATAAAGCATTAATGCTGGGAATCGGCGTTCCTGAAAAGGTGAAAGAACTGGTTGATGAACTCGTTGAAAAGGGAGAACTGAGCGAAAGCCAGGGGGCAAAAATTGTAAAGGAATGTTCCGAAAAGGTGAGCAGATCAGGGGACGAATTAAGCAGAACGGTCTCAGACCTCATAAACAGGACCCTTGAAAAAATAAACATTCCCACCCGTGATGAGGTGGAAAAGATAGAGAAGAAATTGACCGCTCTTTCCGCACGGATTAAAAAGCTCGAAGGAGCTTCCAAATCCGGCAGTTATGATACATGAGCAGGCAATGGTTCAGGGGCGGTGCGGGGACACCCGGTTTCACTCCCGGGGAGATTGCGGCGGCCTTTAACTGCGGACAGGAATAAACAGAGGGAACAGTTTGTGTTCCCGTGATGAAACGGATGACCATTTCTAGTCTCTTACGATTCTGGTATACATATAAAAATATTACCCGTATCAGGCAAATCGTCAATGTCTTCCTTAAACACGGGTTCGGGCAATTCATCGAACTGCTGAATCTTCAAAGGTTCATTCCGCTCAGGAAAAAAATAAAATATTTTTCCCGATGGCATGAGGTTGAAAAGCACACGATTCCCCAGCGTTTGAGGATGGCCTTCAGTGAACTGGGCCCGTCTTTTATAAAACTTGCCCAGATTCTTGCTTCCCGGCCGGACCTTATATCAGGCGACTATGCGGACGAATTCAAAAAGCTTCAGGACAAAGTACCGCCCTTCTCTTCCGATGTGGCCAGACATATAATTGAATCTGAATTTAAACTATCGCTCATGGATATTTTCGAGGATTTTGAGGATGTTCCTGTTGCCGCTGCATCTATTGCCCAGGTCCACAGGGCCTTGCTCAGATCTGGGGAGCAAGTCATTGTCAAGGTTCAGAGACCAAACATACGCGAAGTTATTGAGACTGATATTGCCATTTTAAATGCCGTTGCACGCCTCATGCTGAGGTACATTCCTGAGAGTAAATATTTTGATCCCAGAGGCATAGTGAATGAATTTTCCAGGACGGTCAAAAAGGAACTGGATTTTGTTGTCGAGGCAAAGAATGCGCAGCGGTTCAAAAGAAACTTTGCCGGGAAAGAGGACATATGCATCCCTGCCATCTATCCTGAACTATTGTCAGGGAAGGTCATTGTAATGGAAAGAATCGAAGGCGTACGCATAGATGATATCAAGGGAATAGACGCTCTTGATGTCGATAGAATTGATCTGGCCAGAAGGGGCGTAGATGTGTATTTTAAGATGATTTTTGAAGACGGGTTTTTCCACGCAGATCCCCATCCCGGGAATATTTTTGTAATGTCCGGCGGGAAAATAGGCATAATGGACTTTGGCATCGTCGGATGGCTGACATCGGATATGATGGAAACTATTGCCAGTACCTTCCTGGCGGTATTAAATAAGAATTATGACCGGCTGATTGATCTTTATATAGACCTTGGACTTATAACTGATGACGCTGATACAGAAGCGTTCAAGAGAGAATTCAAGACAGACCTGGTATATCTCCTGGAGCCGCTCTATGATGCGACGATTTCCGAGGTGAACTTCCCTGCATATCTTGAAGCCCTTACCCATCTCGTTATAAAACACGGGCTGAAAGTACCTTCCGATCTGTTGCTGATGAACAAGACCATCCTGATACTCGATAATATCGGAAGACAGCTTGACCCGGGGTTTAATGCAGTAACTGCCGTTGAACCCTATGCAGCAAAACTGGTGAAAAAACGCCTGAGCCCCCAGCGGGTGTTTGATAAAACAAAGGACAACCTTTCAGAAATCAGTGATATTATTCTTGATACGCCGAAGCAGATAAACAGGCTGTTAAGAAAGACGCTGAGAGATGAAGTAAGCTTTAAGATAGACCCTCTGGGAATGGAAAAACTGATCCTTGATATTGATCGTTCAAGCAACCGCCTTGCATTCAGCATCATCGTTGCGGCCATTATCATAGGCTCATCCATGCTCATACAATCCAATATCGGCGGTAAAATTTTCGGATTCTCCGCCATAGGCGCCATAGGTTTTCTGGTGGCGATTTTACTTGGCGTGAGACTTCTGATATCAATTTTACGGTCCGGGCGACTGTAAGGGCGTTCCGGGGGCAATACATATTAAACCGGGAGGTGCTGGCCATGACATTAGATGAACTGAAACAATACTGCGCTGGAGAATTTCAGAATATCGACCGTATCGTGAATGAGCTGTATTCCTTTTATAAACCCGATAAGACAGCGTATACGCTCGCTGAAGAAGCAGCGATGGCAACGTTTATCATGAATGCCTACAGCGGGGTCGAGAACGTCCTGAAGCAGATGCTTCTCTATGACAAGCTTGAAATAGCGGATTCCCCGGGCTGGCATGAGAAGGTGCTGAGGAAGGCCGGGGAGATAGGGATACTCCCCCCTGAACTTTTTCAGATGCTCACCCGGTACCTGTCGTTCAGAAACTATTTTATTTATTCCTATGTCTTTACTATTAAGTGGGATGATATGAAGCCGCTGGTTGATGCGATGAAAGATGTGGCTGCAGAGATACGATCAGAGGTTGATGAATATTTGCAGACGATTTAATCCGGGTCTCCTACATCCTCAATATTTCCGGCCTGATCCACAGCACCGCAAGTGTTCCTGTCAGGCAAAAACACGCGCTGGTGAGAAGGGCATTTTGTGTGCCGACATAATGTGCCAGACTTCCCACCATAAAATTCCCTAAGGGCGCCATACCTAAAAACATTGTTGTAAAAACCCCCATTACCCTCCCTCTTAACGCGTCGGGCACTGCAAGCTGAAGCAGATTGTTTGCGGTGACTATCTGATTGAGTGCGCCAACTCCGACCAGGAATAGCATCACATAGGAGAGCCAGATGTTTTCAGAAAGTGAAAATATGAGCAGTGCGGAAGAAAAAGTAAGACCCGCCACTGACATGACCAGTCCCCTTCTTGCTATATTCCCTTTCAACGCCATGCCGACTGCTCCGGTAAATGCCCCTGCCCCGGCAAATCCCATTAATATCCCGAGCCCGCTTGCACCGGTTTTTAAGATATCCCGGGCATACACGGGCAGGAACGAAATGTAGGGAAACCCGAAAAAGCTGATTATGCCTACTGATATAAGAAGAGTATATACTGCAGGATTATGTCTGACATATTTGATCCCCTCCCCGAAGGACTTTCTCATACCTGTTTTGGGAGAAGATGTATCGCCGGGGGTGAATTTCATTCTGAGCAGTGCTGCGATGATGGCGATAAAACTTGCGCTATTGATAAAGAAACAGGATGCCATTCCCGCAGATCCCATGACAAACCCCGCAATGGCCGGCCCGATCATGCGGGCGCCGTGAAAAGCGGTCGAATTCAGCGCAATGCCGTTGAGCAGGTCGTCCCTGCCGACCAGTTCAATGATAAATGACTGCCTGGTGGGTATCTCAAACGCATGAACAGTTCCTATACAAAAGGCGAGAATGAGCACATGCCATATATTTACCATACCTGTTGCCACTAAAACCGCGAGTGAAAGGGCAAGCAGCATCAGTACACTATGCGCAGTGAGAATAATCTGCCTTTTGGGATACCTGTCAGCAATAACACCCCCTGCCATGGTAAACATAAGAATCGGCGCTGACGCTGCAGTTCCGGCGAGCCCCAGAAAAAAGGGAGAATTCGTTAATTCATACACCAGCCATCCCTGGGCAGCCTGGTGCATCCAGGTCCCTGTCAGGGATAGTATCTGTCCGAACCAGAACAGTCTGAAATTTCTGTGCTTAAGTGCCGCAAAGGGATGATATGTTTTCATGGTCAGTAATGATAACATACCCCGCCGGGCAATCAATGAGCAATGCAAAGGGGAAGCAGACATTGACTATATCACTCATTGATCAGCGCGGGCTTCATAATCAGAATAGTATATATATTTGATATTTCTCTTTTTCATTTGACATTTGCGCTTTGAAATTTGTCATTTCTTCTTTCCCTGTTGTGGTATAATTTTATCGGTGATCACTTTCAGAACACTGAGAATACTTGCATTCCTGTGCATGGTTACTGGTCTTCATGCCTGCCAGCAGAATGCCACGCAAAACAGCGGAGAACTCAGGGTCCTTACGACTATTGCCCCTCTCTACAGCTTTACCAGAAATGTCGCCGGAGACCTGGCACATGTTGATAATCTTATCCCTTCGGGTGTTGGTCCTCATGAATATTCCTTGAGCCCTGCAGATGCAAGGAAGGTTGCGGGAGCCCGTGTCCTTGTCACAAATGGCCTTAACCTGGAGATCTGGCTGCACACATTGACCAGCGCTGCTGAAGGCGTGAGAAAGACGGATTCTTCCGGGGAACATGGACTCATCGTTGTTGATACGAGTGCCGGGACTGAAGTTTTCGGGAATGATCCCCATATATGGCTTTCTCCGGGGAACGCCATAATCCAGGTAAAGAATATAAGAGATGCTATGATAAAAGCTGACCCCGGTAACGGGCAAACTTACAGGGAGAACGCTGCAATATATATTCAACGTCTTGAAGATCTCGATAACGAAATAAGAGAGGAAATAAAGACATGGAAAACAAAGAAATTTGTTGCTTTTCATTCTGCCTTCAAATATTTTGCCAGAGATTACGGACTTGAGCAGGCGGCAGTCATTCAGGAGACACCCGAAATCGAACCATCTCCGAAACATATAGCACATGTTATGGAAACAATCAAATCAACGGGTATCAGGGCCATTTTTACAGAGCCCCAGTATTCACACAAGATAGTCGTGTCAATTGCAGGAGACCTGGACCTGGAGATATACAGCCTTGATACACTTGAAACAGGGGCCCTCTCAAAAGAATGGTATGAAGACAGCATGAGATCAAACGTAAGCATTTTAAAAAAAGTACTCAACCGGGAAACTGAATGATCGCCCTGAGTGTAGAAAACCTGTGTGTTAAGGCCGACAACCGTCACCTTCTGGAGAACATCACTTTTTCGATAGATGAGGGCAGAATTGTCGCAATTATCGGCCCGAACGGCGCGGGCAAAACTACATTGATCAAGGCAATACTCGGGCTTATTCCCTATGAAACAGGATCTGTGTCCCTGTTTGGACGTCCGTTTAAACAGGTCAATTCTCATGACGGTATAGGGTATGTTCCACAGAGGATTGAGTTTGACAGGACATTCCCGCTTACCGTTTCAGAGCTTTTGCGCTTTACCGTTCCTCCGCTTTATGCCCTGCCGTTTCGAAAAAGAAGAGAAGAAAAAGAGAATATTGACCGGCTGCTCAAAACAGTGGGGGCGCAGGATTTAAAGGGGAGAAGCATCGGCAGCCTGTCGGGCGGGGAGCTTCAGAGGGTCATGATTGCCAAAGCGATCGTGAATGACCCAAGGCTGCTCATCCTCGATGAACCGGCGTCCGGGGTGGACATTGAGGGACAGGAGCGGTTCCATGATCTGGTAAAGCGTCTGAATAAAGAAAAAGGACTGACCGTAATATTGATCTCCCATGATCTGAATGTGGTATACCGTTTTGCAGATGATGTCCTTTGCCTGAACAGGAAACTGGTGTGCAGCGGAAGGCCCGAGGATGCTCTTACCGATGATGTGATCAAGAGCGTATACGGAGAGATGATGGGCGCCTATATCCATAGTTGTCATGAACATGATTAGTGAATTCATAGCATATCCGTTCATCCAGAGGGCATTGCTGGCGTCCATAATGACAGGTATTCTCTGCCCGTTTGTCGGCAACTTTGTCGTACTGCGCAGGATGTCTTTTTTTTCAGATGCAATATCGCATTCGGCTTTTGCCGGTATTGCAGCAGGTGCTTTGCTTGGCATCGACCTTTCTCTCTCATCAGTTGTTGTGGCAATACTCATTGCACTGGTTATTGCATTCCTTTCTGAAAAAACATCTTTATCACATGATACGGTCATCGGCATTGCTTTTTCGGGTGCTATTGCGTCGGGGATGCTTATCATTGGAATGCTCAAGGGGTACAGGGCAGATCTCTTTGCCTTTCTGTTCGGCGACATACTTGCAATAACAAACAGCGACCTGCTCCTGATTCTTGCTGTCAGCGTAGTGACGATAACGGTTCTGCTTGCATTTTTGAAGCCCTTTCTCCAGATCACATTTAACAGGGACCTTGCGAGGGTAGAAGGGATTAATGTAAGGTTTTTCGAATACCTGCTTTTTTTGATCATTGCAATTGTGATCACCGTAAGTCTTAAAATTGTCGGGATTATCCTTGTCACATCCCTCCTGATTGTCCCGGCTGCATCGGCAAAAAACCTTGCTTCAAGTATGAAAAGGCTGTTTGTCCTGTCAAGCATTTTTGGTGTTGTTTCAGGAATAGCGGGGCTTGTCGGCTCTATATACCTCAACACGTCGTCCGGTCCGACGATTGTGCTGGTAAGCATAGGGATATTCATTGTGACCGTGTTGAAACGGACAGGAACATAAAGAGACATGGCCTGGTGAAAAGAGAGGTGAAATTATGAAATATGTGATCATTGGCAACGGAGTTGCAGGAACCACAGCGGCTTTGAATATCAGAAAACTGGACGGCAGCGGAGAAATAACCGTCCTCACTGACGAGGCTGCCCCTTTTTACAGCCGTATTCGATTAATCGAGTATCTTGCCGGAGAAGCAAATGAACAGGACATTATCATTTATAAAGGAGACTGGTATGAGAAAAACAGTATCAAGCTTCTGTTGAACACGCCCGTCTCTGAGATCGATAAAGACAACAGGCGCATTATTACTGCAGCGGGTGATGCCCTTC
>JBFKMY010000002.1:0-25552 GCA_041629615.1 Thermodesulfovibrionia bacterium
ACGCGGCATCCTCGATCCTGCCGTAGTTCAATGATTTCAGCGGCACTTCCCTTTTAATCAATTTACTCTGCAGGATATCAACAACACTCTTTAACTTATATTCATCATCGGAAACAATGTGGATTTCGTCCTTTGTCTTGTCCAGATCAATAGAGCTCTTGCTGCCTCTGAAATCAAACCTCTGGCCGATCTCCTTCATTGCCTGCTGAATTGCGTTCGAAACCTCCTGCAGATCCACTTTACTTACTATATCAAATGAACTCTCTGCCATATTTCAATCCTCCCTGAAAAAGTATTGTGCACTAGTTTAAAGCAGCCGCCAAGGTATTATCAACCGGAAGGCCGTGAATAACGAAGGACCTGTGTTCATTATGGTTATGGATTGTTTTCGGGAATCAGTAATATTTTTTTTACTGCTGCAAGAGGGCTCCCGTGACAAAGGGGACAGATATTTCTTGAACGGAGAAAATTATATGCAGGAAATCTGATTTTTACCCAGTCTTTTCGCCTTATACAGCCTCTCGTCAGCAGCAACAAGCAGATCTTCAAGCGATGATCCGTCTTCGGGGAAGAAGGATATACCAAAACTGGCCGTTATTTTCACCTCTGCGTCTTTCAGGACCTTAATGGTAATGTCCTGAACATTTGTCCTGAGTCTGTCCATGACCTTGAGGGCACTTTCCTTATTACTGTCCGGCAGGATGAGCATGAACTCATCTCCCCCGTACCTCCCGACAACATCCAGATTCCTTACCGTCCCGGTCATAAGCTGTGCAAGTGTCTGGAGGACGAGATCGCCCGATAAATGTCCATGTGCGTCATTAATTGCCTTGAAGTTGTCTATATCGGAAATCACCACGGCAAAATGCCTGTCCAGTCTTTTCCCTCTTTCCAGTTCTTTTATAAGAAATCCATTAATGAATCTTCTGTTATAGATATTAGTAAGCGGATCCACCGTTGACATCATGATATCGTCCGTTATGTCCCTCATAATCAACTGGAACCTGCCCTGCTCCATTTTCCCGAAGGTAGATATGAAACATCCGGAGAGTTCATAGATACGGTCCTTTATCTTGAGCTTGATGTGTTCTATCTTGCCTAACGTGCTTAAGGTGGAGTGAATATTATTCCATGTTTCAGGAGGGAGGAGCCCGGTGACAGGTTTATCAAGTATTTCCCTGCCAAACGTGCTGAGCACCTTATCATTGACCCAGATTATCAACTGTTCTCTCCCTGTATCCGTGACTTCAATAAGCATCTCCGGAAGCAAATTCAGTATTTCCTTTGCACCCCTGAGTTTTCTTTCCATGAACTTGCTATAATCACCTTCGAGGTTCTCAATCACATCTCTGATTGTGACCATGTTGATCGCTGATCCCGTATCGTCAATAACAACAATCCTTCTGATGTTTTTGTAATTCATTACCTCCACTACTTCAACCAGAAGTGAGTCAAGCCCGGCAGTGTCGACAGGCCTGCTCATGTATTCTGTTACTCTGCCATCAAGCCCGCCATGGCTGCCCGCAAATTTCAGGATGTCCTTCTCGGAAATTATCCCGACGGCCTTACCGTCCTCAAGGACCGGAACGGCGCTGATCTTGTTAATGAACATTATTTTCAGGACATCATGTAATGATGTATCAGAGGATACACTGAGAAGATTCCTCTCCTTTTTCAGGATGTGCTTTACCTTAATGGTGAGGCGGTAAAAGTCTTCTTCAAGATATTTAAGCAAATCCTGCTGAGTAACAATGCCGAGGAAGTTATTGGAATCGTCTACTACAATTACCCTCCGTATGTTATTTTCCAGTGTCAGATTCAGGGCGTACCCGACCGTTCTCGTTCCGACCGTTACCACTAAGGAGATTTTGGCGTATTTATGTATTGTTTCCTCTAAGCTCACTCCCTTGTGCAAAATTTCAACAATATCACGTTCCGTAAGGATCCCTGCCGGTCTGGTATCGTCAAGAACAACCACTACCCCTTTCCGGTTTACATTCATCAAATCAACCAGGTCCTGTAACGAGGCTTTGCCCTGGATGGACATATTTTCTTTCTCTGCAATATCTTTTAAAAGAACATTTATCAAAGGTTTTATGCTCCTGATATGGTTTAGTTCATTACATCCTTATGACATCTTATCGGCATAATCAATAAAATTCTAAATGCATGTGTGGTATATATATCATGAATTGACACGAATAAAAAAGTATTATAATGCAATAATTTTTTTATTCTTGCTAATGGCTGAATATTGTAATAAAATTATGTTTATTGAGGGATTAGAACTTAGAGAGCACATTAAATCATCAACTTGCCAATAAATTGAGAAAATTCATATTTGCAACAGTATTCGCACTAAGTGTTTTTTTTGTCATAAAATCCCCTGCCCGTGCCATGGACAGAGGCGGATGCCTTACCTGTCATCGCTATCCGGGCCTTGTAAAGTGTGAAACATCTGATAAAATAAAAGTTCTTCATATTGATGAAGACAAGTACCTGATGACTCCCCATGCCAATACAGAGTGCAGGGAGTGTCATCCAAAGACAGTGGAGATACCCCATACAGACATTACAGAGGTTGAATGTACCCAGAAATGCCATTCCGAAGATAAAGAAAAAATAGATGCCATTGACCGTTCCTCCCTCGCAGATTTCCACAAAGACGAAAAATTTGCCATTACCCGGCTTGATGATGAGTCATCCTGCAGGGTCTGTCATCCTCTGTATCCCCACAGTGAGAATAACAGGGTCCGGGCGCTCGTAAACATGCACACAGGATTTATGCTTTGTGAAGTCTGCCATTTCAGGCAGGACCACAGGGCCCGGTTGACCTATGACTGGAAAGAGCCTGAAGAATTTGACTTTACCGGAGAGCCGTACGGGACCCATGAAAAGAAAGAGGTAAAAGAAGAAGGGACGTCCGGTTCCCTCATCTCCGCCATGCTGAAAATGTTTGACGAAGAAAAAGAAGGAGAGGGAAGGACGGAAATCAGGCACTTTATATCCAGAATCGCAATGTATAAGACCGAGGACGGGCAGAAGAAATTATACATTAATACTCAGGATAACAGTAAGGCAGAGGAGTTTCTCAACAACGAGAAAGAACTCAGCGAGGATGAAAGAAATAAAGAACTGGATTTTTTTCACAGGGACATTGCAAAGAAAGAAATCAGCGTGGCCTGTGATGAATGCCACTCTCCCGAGGGCATTATGGACTTCTCAAAGCTCGGTTTCAGTAAAAGCAAGTCGAAGGACCTGCAGTATTTAAATATCAAGGGGCTGGTAACAAAATATGAAACCTTTATAATTCCCAATCTCTTTGGACCTAAAAACTGAAGCTGGCCTTGCCCTGTCCATAGTATTTCCATAACACCCGGAAACATCCCCCCTCCAAACAATAGACCCATAAAAGAGGAGTAAACTGGGCTCTTTCTTTTAAGAATCAAAGGTTATATACTCTTCAAGAACGTACACAGAAAGACATCCGTCACCCTCAAGACCGCAGCATGCGCTGGCCGTTATAATGTCCTTAACTTTTTTCACATCCTCTGCAGGTGAAATGATTTCAATCTTTATCCTCTCATGAATATCATCGTGGTAAAGACGGACTTCACTGCAGAACCCTTTTACCCTTGAGTAGGTAAAGGCTATCCGTTCTTTTTTAAGTGCCGATGTTACCTCTTCCAGTTTTTCATGCCGTATGATAGATACAACAAGTTTATACATGGCAATTATCCTTCCTCTCTGTTTAATATCCTGACTTTCCACGCAGCATATACCGCAGGTATTACGATAAGTGTAAGAACTGTTGAGGACACCATCCCCCCTATCATGGGGGCGGCTATTCTCCTCATCGTATCAGACCCGGCCCCGTGTCCCCAGAAGATCGGCAGCAGACCGGCCATGATCGCGGCCACCGTCATGATCTTTGGTCTGACCCTTTCCACGGCCCCGAACAACACGGCATCGTATATATCGGAAGGGATCATTTCCCTTCCCTTTTCTATCATCTTTTTTGAATATGCCTCATCGAGATAGATAAGCATGATGACCCCTGTTTCAGCAGCAACTCCGGCAAGGGCAATGAAGCCGACTCCCACGGCAATACTCGTATCGTATCCCAGCAGGTATATAAACCAGACGCCCCCTACTATGGCAAAAGGGAGGGAGAGCATGACAATGAGCGATTCGCCGATGTTTTTAAAGTTAAGATAAAGGAGCAGGAAGATGATAATGAGCGTGACCGGTATGACAACCATGAGCCTTTTGTTGGCCCTCTCCATATACTCGTACTGCCCCGACCATATAATATTGTACCCCTCAGGGAGATGAATGTCACTCTCAATGACCGTCTTTGCTTCCCTCACATAGGTCGCTACATCCACATCCTTCAGGTCTATATAGACCCAGGCTGTCATCCTTGAGTTTTCGCTCTTGATCCCGGGCGGTCCCTGTCTGATGGTGGTCCGCGCAACCTGTTTTATTGGGATCTGCGCCCCTGTGGGAGTTGCTATCAGGATCCGCTCCAGCTTGTCAATGGAGTCCCGCAGCTCCCTCCCGTATCTGAGATTTATGGGGTAACGCTCCAGTCCCTCTACGGTTTCACTTATGTTCATGCCGCCTACTGCGGACTGAATGACATCCTGTACATCACCAACAGTAAGGCCGTAACGTGCAGCAGATCTGCGGTCGATCTCATAATCAAAATAATAGCCCCCGCTGACACGTTCCGAGTATACGGACAGTGTCCCCGGGACCGACCGAAGCCGGGATTCTATCTGCTTCCCGATGGATGAGAGGGTATCAAGATTATCCCCCATAATTTTTATCCCCACCGGGGTTTTAATGCCCGTTGCAAGCATGTCGATTCTCGTCTTTATCGGCATTGTCCAGGCATTGGTAAGACCGGGAAACTGTATGGCCCTGTTCATCTCGGCAATTAATTCATCAGGTGTTAGAGCCCGCTCCTCAGGGAATATCTTTGAGAGGGGACGACTGATACTATCAGGCCAGCCGGAATGAAACCTCTCGGTCCTGACCGAACGCCATTCGCTTTCAGGCTTGAGGGTTATGGTTGATTCCAGCATGGACAGCGGCGCAGGGTCCGTTGCCGTATCAGCCCGTCCCACTTTCCCGAATACATGGTCGACTTCAGGGAAGGACTTTATGATCTTGTCTGTCTGCTGAAGCAGCTCCCTCGCCTTTGTGATGGAAATTCCGGGCAGTGTCGTGGGCATGTAAAGCAGGTCTCCTTCATAAAGCGGCGGCATAAATTCACCGCCGATCTTGTCAGCGGGGAACAGAACATCAACCTTTTCCGCCGCTGTCCTGAGAAAACCCGCGGGCAGCCTGTCAATGACCGTTGAGCGGAAGGGCAGCAGTGTCATGGTAATGAAGAGAGCCGCTGTAATAGTGATGAACTTATGCTGTAACACCCACAGGATAATGGGCCGGTACAGCCAGATAAGAAACCTGTTGACCGGATTCTTTTCCTCCGGTGATACGGCCTGCGGCCAGAGAAGCAGCATTGCCACGGTTGCGGAAATTATTGCTGCCGGAAGACCGAACGATCCTATTAATGTGAACGGGGCCAGATACTCCGGGACAATCCATACAACAAAGAACACACCCAGGGCCACGGCAATGGAAACCGATATCTGCCTGACCCTGCTCCATTTTTCCGGCAGTATGGTGGTCCTTATAAAATATCCCATCATGACAGGTACGATGGTTATGGCGAGCAATGCCGATGCTGCCATTGAATATGTCTTGGTAAATGCCAGGGGACGGAACAGCCTTCCTTCCTGAGCCTGAAGGGTAAATATGGGCATAAAGGAAAAGGTGATTATCAGAAGAGAGAAAAACAAGGCAGGCCCCACCTGCTTGGCCGCAATGGTTATGATGGTCCAGTGGTCTGCGGAGGTGTCTGCTTTTTCAAGATGCTTGTGTGCATTTTCAATCATGACAATGGCTGCGTCAACCATTGCACCTATGGCTATTGCAATCCCCCCGAGGGACATGATGTTCGCATTCAGCCCCTGGTATTTCATAATGATCAGGGCAGCCAGAATACCAAGCGGCAGGGTGAGGATCGCAACAAAGGCGGACCTGAAATGAAGGAGGAATATGACGCAGATAAGTGAGACAACAATTGATTCCTCAATAAGTTTTTCCTTTAATGTTTGTACCGCCCTCTCTATAAGGCCTGAACGATCGTATACGGGAATGATTTCCACTCCTTCGGGAAGCCCGGACTTGAGACTCTCCAGCTTTTCCTTTACCCGTTTGATCGTAGCAAGGGCGTTTTCTCCGAAACGCATAACAACCACGCCTCCGGCCACTTCCCCTTCACCGTCCAGTTCTGTGATTCCGCGGCGCAGCTCGGGCCCGGTGTGGACATAGGCCACATCTCGTACAAAAACCGGTGTGCCTGTTGCATCAACACCAAGGGGGATGTCCTTTATGTCTTCTACGGATTTTATATACCCCAGCCCCCGCACCATATATTCCCTTTCGGACAATTCCACCATACGGCCGCCTATGTCCCTGTTTGAACGCTGTATCGCTGTCTTTACCCTTTCAAGGGGAATGCCGTATGCGACAAGTTTATTCGGGTCCACCTCGACCTGATACTGTTTGACAAAACCGCCTACTGAAGCCACTTCTGATACGCCTTCGACAGAGGTAAGCTCGTACCGGAGAAACCAGTCCTGCAGGGAACGGAGCCTCGCAAGGTCATGCTCTCCGCTCCTGTCAACAAGGGCATATTCATAAATCCATCCCACCCCCGTGGCATCGGGGCCGAGGGAAGGTGTCACTCCCCGTGGAAGGCGTTTTGAAACGTAGTTTAGATATTCAAGCACCCTGCTCCTTGCCCAGTACAGATTGGTCCCGTCTTCGAATATGATATAGACAAAGGAAAACCCGAAAAAAGAGTACCCCCTGACCACCTTTGCCCCGGGAACGGAAAGCATGGAAGTTGTCAGCGGATAGGTTACCTGGTCTTCCACCACCTGCGGGGCCTGCCCGGGGTATTCCGTGAAGATAATGACCTGTACATCAGAGAGGTCCGGGATTGCATCCAGCGGGGTTGTTACCAGCGCATAGACGCCCCATACAAATATGAGTATCGTAGCGACTATTATGAGAAACCTGTTCTTAATGGAGTACTCGATGATCTTCTCGAGCATTAATACGTCTCCTCAGTCCCGCAGACCCACATGTCTTTTCCCAGATAAGGGTTCCTCAGCCCGGTTCCCTTCTGAATCCAGGGTTCGCTTTCCATTGGGCAGAAGTATATCTTTATGCCCGCCGCAACTGCCTCGTCCCTCGCTACACCTTTTATGAGTTCGGTCATGATCCTGCTCAATGTCTTAAAAGACGTCCGGGCTGCCTGCAGATCACCGGAGTGCAGACCTTCCAGGGAAGGTTCTATTGAATCTGTTATCTCCTTCATGGTTCCTTTTGTATCAGATGCCTTGATCTTCTCAAGCACGGAATGCATTTCATGCGTCTTTTCCGCTACCGCACTGCCCGACTCGGACACAAGGGCTTCATGTATCTGTAAGTAGCGGTCAATAAGCTCCGAGACCCCGTTCTTCTGATCATCGCTTAATTTCAGTTCAGACACAGGCGCCTTCTTTTGCTCAGTCCGGGTCGCTGGTTCCCGATTCTGTTGTCTCTGTTCTGTTTTCTGCGTTTGTGCTTCGAGCATCTTGCTCACAGCCTCCCTCAGATTGCTCTCCGAGTCAATGAGAAACTGTCCTGAAGTGACAACCGTCTCATCCTCCTTCAGCCCCTTCAGAACCTGTACAAGGCCCTCGCCTTCCGAACCGACCGTAACTTCCCGGGGCAGAAACTTGCCCTTCCCCACAGATGTTATCACAACACTCCGCGCCCCTGTCCTGATAACTGCTTCAGAAGGGACCAGTATTTCAGCAGGGGCGGGCCTGGCCTTTATCACCACATCGGCATACATGTCGGGCTTGAGCTTCATGCCCGGATTGTTAAATTCAATCCTTACATCAACAGTACGTGTTTTGGCGGAAAGATAAGGATAAATGAATGTGACCCGGCCTTTGTACAGGGCCCCCGGATCATAGGACAGGGTCATCTCCGCCTCCTGTCCGGTCTCGATAAACGGGAGTTCATACTCGTAGACCGACGCAATTACCCACACCCGGGACAGGTCGGCAATCGTATAGAGTTCCATCATGGGATCCACTTTCATGCCATCAACCACATTTTTGTGTATGACAATTCCTGATTTCGTGGCGTAGAGCTTCACGTTTCTCTGTACCTCCCGGCTTTTCTCCAGTGCCTCAATCTGACGGGAATCAATGTCCATGAACTGAAGCCTCTTTCTCGCCGACTCAACCAGCGATCTTCCGCCTTCCGCCACGTCAGTGAAGTTCGACGCAGACGTACTGTCCCTGTATTTAAGGGCCTGGACAAACTCTTCCTGCGTGGCAACCAGTTCGGGTGAATAAAAAGAAAGAAGTTCACTCCCCTTCAAAACGTTCTCCCCTGTTGTATCAACATAAAGCTCTTCAACCCAGCCCGAAACTTTAGTATGAATATGTTCAACACGTTTCTCGTCATAGGTGATCCTCCCGACCGCCCTTATACTTTTACGCAACTGTCCCCTGGAAACAGCGGCCGTCCTCACGCCGATGTTCTGCACGGTCACAGGATCAATCTTTATCACGCCTTCTGAAGATTTATCGTCCTCATCTTCATACACAGGAACAAGGTCCATGCCCATGGGGGATTTGCCGGGTTCATTTCTTATATAGTTAGGGTCCATGGGAGCAACCCAGTACTTTATCTTCCGCTTCCTGTCCTTCGGTGTATCACTGTCAGCATCACCTGAATGGGAATCATGCACTGCATGGACCTCCTGTGATCCGGAGTTCTTTGTATCCGCCCTGTAAGAAAACCATACCACTATCGCGGGCACGAGAATCAGTGCGATAACGCCGGTTCTTACTCCCTTTTTAAACATTCTTTTCTCCTCCATAACTCGATTCATGAAAGCATATATTCAATACAGCCGCTTCCCTGCGGTCTCTTCCAGCTCCGCCAGACTGTTCTCATGGTCCGTAATAGCACGGTAATATTCCATTTTGAAGTTATAAAGACTTATCTGGTTGCTGATAAGTGTCTGAAAATCTACCCTATTCACTTTATATCCGGACATGGCTGCTTCAAAAGACATCACGCTCTGCGGAATCAATCCTGTACGGTACAGTTCTATCTCCTTCCCGTACATTTCGATTTCAGTGGACAGCTCCTTCAGCCTGTAATATATGTTGTTCCGCTTTGCATTATAGATCTCAGCAGCCCTTCTCTCATTTGCCTTTTCCTCCGATACTTTCCTGCTCTCCCTGGTCCTGTACCAGAGGGGTATATTAAAAGTCACCGAAGCAGAGAAGAAGTCCGGCCTCTCTCCCATTTCACCGTCTTCACGCTGGCCATAGCTTACACCGAAATCCATATCAGGATAATATTCCCTTTCAGCCAGTTTGCCTGCCAGACGGGCCCTCTCCACCTGCTTCCCGAGTCCGAGGAGGGCCGGCCGCGTCTCTTCAGCTATTTTCTGCAGTTCATCATACCCATGTGGCAGGGAGGTCTGCTCCAGTGCTCCTGTCACATAAAGCTCGTCCTGCACCGGTCTGTTAAGAAGTGTATTTAATCCTGCTGCAACGGACTGCTTCTTCTGTTCAAGTGTTATGATCCGTTTAATAATCCTTGAGAATTCAATTTGTGCCTTTAATATTTCCTGCTGCCCACCCTGTCCGACCGCGTATTTCGTCTCTGCCGTCCTGATAAGCTCAGCAAGCAGGTTCCTGTTTTCCATGGATATGTCGAGGGCACTGTTGAGATAAAGGTAATTGTTGTACCCTATTTTGACCTGCCTGACAATACTGTTTTTCATCTCTTTATATTCCTGCCTGACAACATCAAGTTCTCTTTCACTGATATCGCCCTTAAGGTCCAGCTTGCCGGGAAAAGGAAACTTCTGCTGCACTGTTATCTGTTTCTGGGTCATTGCCTCCTGGTCAAATGCGAATGTATCAACCGGCAGGTTGGCAATCGACAGTCGCAGCATCGGGTCATCCAGTGACCTTGCCTGAAAAGGCCTTTGCTCATAGGCATTGATTTTTTCTTCAAAAGCCCTGAGTTCCGGATTTTGAGCGAGGGCCTCCTCTATAAGTCCTTCCAGTGCAGAGGGGCCGCTGCTTCCGGCCGCATTTCCCGACGGCAGATGCATAATGAGCAGCAAAACTGCAATATGGACAATAATGGTTTTACTCATTTTATTATGGATTCAAGGCTTACCCGTCACTTTGCCTCAAAGCTGATGGTGACCTTTTGTGCGTCCTCTCCATTCATGCTGACCCTGATATCAGCATCCCATGTACCGGGCATGGTCGGTTTAATAACAGCCGCATACGTTTTGCCTTTGAGACGTGTCCTGACTTCATAGTTCATGGCAGGCATGGATGGCATGAAATAATAGATGTCCACCGCAGCATCAGTCCTGCTTTCTCCGTTCTTATCCTGAAGGACAATAGTGACATTATTGTCACCGACTATAAGCGGGTTGTTCTCTATCGTTGTCTTTACCGTCACATCACCGATTTTCTTCACAGCATCAAAATGGTTCGCGTATGCCGCCACGGCCAGCACCAAAACAGCACTTAATGCAATGATAATACTTTTTTTCATATGTACCTCCTTTTATTAACAGGTGAAGCTCCCCCGTTCGCAATCAAGCAGGGATTTCGCTACTGTCGATCCTGTCATTTTCATGGTTATTAATATAAGGTGGGCTTTGTGCCGGATAGATGGGACAGACATGCATTTTCATGTCTCACTCGATCACTGCCGCTGCCTTGTGCTTTCCACATTCCTTTCAAGAATTGCCGTGTTTACCGATCTGCCGCTATAATTACCTCTCTCAATAGTTTTGCTCCCACTACCTTAACTGAACCATTTGAAGGAAAAATGAAGGGAATGTGAATAAATTGTGAAGTTCCTCATCAGGCAGGGGAACAGACTGTCAGTCCTCACTCCCACTTTTACCGGGAGAGAAGGTTATTCTGTTTTAAAAAGATCATAAAGGGATGCATTGCCAATGATTCCGCATAATCAACAGCGAGAGTCAATCCGCAATCTGGACATTCCTTTACATTCACTCCCCTTGTGCCGCACGCCGGACATTCACCGCTGAAATAACGTGACGATGACCCTTCATCTCTCAGAGCATAATAGTCTTTCAGGAGTTTTATGGCCGAAGAAAATGATTCTTCCGGCACATGAAAGGCATATTCCTCACTCGTGCAGGACGAACAGGATTTTCCCGTAACCGGGTGTATTTCATAGGGGATGTTATTTTCAAGAAAGATTTCTTCAATGTCAGGGACCTCACCGGCACTGAACTTTGGGACCTTCACTAAAGGGCCGGGTAATTTTTCATTGGCCCGGTTTAAACGTACTGATGCACTGCAGGATGAAATGCCGTGCTGATCTGTGCAGTCCTCAGTTGCCCCGTCTCTATCGGGAATATCCACACCCCTTTTTTCCAGCACAAGATGGGCCGTTTCAACAGCCACGTCTTCATACTCCTGATTAACATTCCGGGCTATCCCGATGAGGACCTCATCAGCAAGGTCTTCGTATGTTTTTTGTAATTCCTGTCTCCCCGGTGTATCCATAGTACCTTCTCCCCCGTAAACTATTTGTGCATTACAATGATATCACCAGCATGAAAGTATTTCTACTGCTCCCGCAGGAGCGAGAAGGGCCCCTGCAAAAAACAGTATCCTGTCTGAAACTGAAGAAAACTGGTCTTTATTGAATACATAATAAAATAAGCCCGTTCCGGCACTCATGGAGTAAACGGCAAATGCCAGGGACATGCCGGGTGAATGTGGATGTACAACCCAATAAATAAAAAGAGCGGGAACAGTCCCGAGCACCAGCAGGAGCATCAAGAGTGCTCCTGTCGCAATAATATAGGGGGAGACCGGCCTCATAAATAACAAAAACCTGTATATCCCCGGCTGACAGGAGATTAAGTCCAAAGAAACAGTTTTGGATAATACATCTACTATATCGAACAGGTGATCGCTCTTGACCTTTATCCAGAATATAAGGGAACAAAAAACGGTCAGGCCGAGTAATAAAATGAGGAATTCAGATAAATACGCATAACTCAGTGAGATCCCGACGTAAAAAAACAATGATGCCCCTGCCGATAACAATAGTCCTGTGGTGAATGACCGGAAGGGATAGTTCAGACGCATACACCACCCCCGGCACACATGAAAAATATCAGGAACTTTCTATAATGGCACCGCATTCTTCACATCTGTATCTTGTCCTTCCCCTTTCTCCTTCTGCCATCTCTTCGAAGTCAAATCTCCTCCGGCCGTTCATCTCAAAACATTCCGGGCAATGGCCCTGCCCGAGCTCGTCAGCCTTGATTGTCAAATGGCAGTGCTGACACCGCAGCACGTTTTTCCTTTCCGGCAAGAGCATGAGTGTTTTATGACTGCAGGATGTCATTATGGGCGATCTTTGATTTTTTCTTTATTTCCCCTATACTGATTTTTCCCGCCACGAACATTTCTTTTTTCGCTTTCGTCAGTTTTTTCACCCTGTTTTCCACCATCAAAGCAGCGCTCCTGCTCCCGATCTTTCTTAAGAATATCAGCTTCACCGGTGTCTTCCCTCTCAGATACTTCGCCCCCTTTCCCTCACTGCTTTGATGCTCTTTAACTCTTCTTTGAGCATCCGTTGTTATCCCTGTATATAAACTCCCGCCTTTACACCTTATTACATACAGGAACCAGTTTTCCACAGGTCTGTACCTCCGGCATCAGAAATACTATATTAATGTTAAAACCGGGGCTGCCATGGAGGACCGTTTCAGAGAGGAAAAGATCAGTATTGAATTCTATCCTTCTTGTCCCACAACCAGTTGAAGATGGTCTTTTTTGCCCTCTTCTCTATGTCCTGATATTCCCGCTCAGCCTTACCGGTATAAAGCTGCCTTGGCCTGCCGATTTTCAGGCCCTGCTGGTCCTCGATCATTTCCTTCCAGTGTGCTACCCACCCGGCTGTTCTCCCAATTGCAAAGAGTGCGGTAAACATGCTTGTCGGGAACCCCATTGCCTTGAGCATGATACCTGAATAAAAATCCACATTGGGGTAGAGTTTTTTTCTGACAAAATATTCGTCGGAGAGGGCAATGCCTTCAAGCTCCACTGCCAGCTCCAGAAGCGGGTCTTTCTCGATGCCGAGTTCGTTCAATACTTCATGACATATCTTTTTCAGCACCTGGGCCCGGGGATCATAATTCTTATATACCCGGTGTCCAAAACCCATCAATCTATACGGGTCTTTTCTGTCCTTTGCCCTCGCGATATACTCAGGAATTCTCTCCTTTGTCCCGATTTCTTCCAGCATCCGTACGACTGCTTCATTTGCCCCTCCATGGGCAGGCCCCCACAGGGACGCCACTCCGGCCGCAATACAGGCATAGGGATTTGCAGCACTCGAACCGGCAAGCCGCACCGTCGAGGTAGATGCATTCTGCTCATGGTCTGCATGGAGGATAAAGAAAATGT
This sequence comes from Thermodesulfovibrionia bacterium, assembly GCA_041629615.1. GTDB lineage: Bacteria > Nitrospirota > Thermodesulfovibrionia > UBA6902 > UBA6902 > JBFKMY01. Next base: position 13,641 of record JBFKMY010000002.1, read on the forward strand.
CCATTGCCCTTTCAAGGACAGGGGAAACAACATAATTTTCAGCGGGAACAGCAAAGGTCATGTGGAGGAAATTTGCGGCATAGGAAAGTTCATTCTTTGGATATATGAACGGCTGTCCGGCGGAATATTTATATGCCATTGCTGCTATCGTGGGCATTTTGGCAATAAGCCGGTATGAGGCGACCATTCTCTGGTGAGAATCATTGATATCAGTGCTGTCATGATAAAACGCCGATAATGCCCCTACCACACCCAGCATGACCGCCATAGGATGGGCATCTCTCCGGAACCCCTGAAAGAAATGGATTATCTGTTCATTCACCATGGTACGATGAGTAATGTAGCGGACAAATTCATCTTTATCATGGGGGTAAGGAAGTTCTCCGTGAAGCAGGAGGTAACATGCCTCCATAAAGTCACTTTTTTCCGCAAGTTCATCGATCGAATACCCCCGGTACCTCAGGATACCGCTGTCTCCATCAATATAGGTAATCTTTGATTTACATGACGCAGTTGATACATACCCCGGGTCATAGACAAACATCCCCGTTTGCTTGTTCAGGTTCCTTATGTCAAGAACGCGGGGCCCTTCAGATCCATCCATAACCGGGATCTTATACTTCTTCCCTGTTTTTTCATCCACTAATGTAAACGTATTATGAGAGGAAACACGGCTCATTCTATCAAATCATCCTTTCTTTCATTGTATATCACAATCGGAGAACTCCTCTCCATAAAGTTACATATCATTCCGGTCTCCTTCGCCGGAAATCTATAAAATTATATATGAAATGACTCACTTATTCCAGACATTAATTTCGTCTTCCCTATTTACATCAGCAGACACCGGATAAATGAGATAGTCCCGGAGCACATATAGAGAGAAAGACTGCCTGATATGAGATAAAGAGTGATGTATTTCTGAATAATTATACCCGTTCCTTAAAAGAAAGTCATTATGGAACAGTGCAGCAGCATTATATACGGAAATCGAATTTCCTCAGCCTCAGGGCATTCGTCACTACAGTAACAGAGGACATCCCCATGGCCGCAGCCGCAAACATGGGATTTAAGAGTATGCCGAAAAAGGGGAAAAGCACCCCTGCTGCCACGGGAATTAAAATAGTATTATAGGCAAACGCCCAGAACAGGTTCTGCTTTATATTTCTGATGGTGGCCTTTGATAGGGCAATTGATGCAACAACCCCCCGGAGATCTCCGCCTATAAGTGTAATGTCCGATGCCTCCATTGCTACGTCTGTTCCTGTCCCGATTGCTATTCCCACATCAGCCTGTGCAAGAGCAGGCGCATCATTGATCCCGTCACCCACCATTGCGACGACCTTGTTTTCCGCCTGTAGCTTTTTAACTTCCCTGGCCTTGTCTTCCGGAACTACCTCCGCCAGCACCCTGCGAATACCGGCCTGTTTTGCAATTGCACCGGCCGTCCTTTTATTGTCCCCTGTTATCATTACCGTTTCAATGCCCAGCTCGCCGAGTGCCTTTACTGCATGTTGCGCACTCTCTTTCAAAGTGTCAGCTACGGCAACAATGCCTATTGCCTTTCCGTCTACCGCAACATACATGGGTGTCTTGCCTTCTTCGGAAAGCGCGACAGCCCTGTCAATGAATCCGGAGATTTCTATATGTTCATCTCCCATAAAATCAGCATTACCCAGCAAAACAGCCTTTCCATCAATCGTTGCCCTGATGCCGTGTCCGGGTACAGCACTAAAATGTTCCGGATCTTTTATCTCTATCTTTTCTTCCATGGCCTTTTTCACGATGGCTTCACCAAGAGGATGCTCCGAGCCTTTTTCAGCCGATGCGGCAAAATATATAATTTCCTGACTCCCGACTCCTGATTCCCGGCTGATCAACGTGTCCGTTACCACCGGCTCACCCTTTGTGAGCGTTCCTGTTTTATCGAAAACAATGGCACTGATCTTATGTGCCGTTTCAAGCGCCTCAGCCCCCCGAATGAGAATGCCCTTTTCAGCACCCTTCCCGGTCCCCACCATTATTGATGTCGGCGTCGCAAGGCCCAGTGCACACGGGCAGGCTATGATCATAACAGCGATAAAATTAAGCAGCGCATAGGTAAATGAAGGCTCTGGCCCGAAGACCAGCCATACTATAAATGTACCCGATGCAATTCCAATAACAGCAGGAACAAAGAAGGAAGCAATCCTGTCCGCGAGCCTTGCTATCGGAGGCTTTGATCCCTGGGCCTCCTGCACCATATTTATGATATGAGAAAGCATGGTATCCCTGCCGACCCTTGTTGCTTCAAATTTAAACGATCCGGTCTTATTTATAGTCGCACCTGTCACGGTATCGCCTGCTTTTTTCTCAACGGGGATTGATTCTCCGGAAATCATGGATTCATCAATTGATGAATACCCGTCCTTAACAATACCGTCTACAGGGATTTTCTCGCCCGGTCTGACGAGAATAATATCCCCGATTTCAACCTCTTCCACAGGAATGTCTTTTTCCTGACCGTCAGCAACAATTCTCGCCGTCCTCGGCTGAAGCCCTATGAGCTTCTTTATGGCTTCCGATGTCCTGCCCTTTGCCCGTGCTTCAAACAGCCTGCCGAGTAATATGAGAACAATAATAGTTGCCGCGGTATCATAATATACATGGGCGGAATATCCCTTTATCTCAAACACGGATGGGAAGAACGTTGCAATAACACTGTATATGTAGGCAGCAGATGTTCCCAGAGCTATGAGAGTATTCATATTTGTTGTCCTGTGGCGGGCAGCGGCTATCGCCCCTGTATAAAATTGCCATCCCACCCAGAACTGGACAGGGGTCTGGATAAAAAACTGAAGCAGATAGTTCACCTGCTCCGGTATTTCAATTACTTTGGAAAGTCCTGTCTTTTCCCAGAGCATCAATAAAAATACCGGCACGGTCAACACCGCTCCGGTTATAAGTTTTGTTTTAAGTTTCCTGTATGCCGTCTCCCGCTCCTGCTTCTCTTTCTCAACAATGTCCTCGCCCTCTTTCACTTCAACAATGTCATACCCTGCGCTGCGGACCGCATTTCTGAATTCCCTTACTCCGGCCTGTCCGGATATATATTCAAGAGTGGCCTTTTCCGTTGCCAGGTTGACCGATGCAGACAACACGCCGTCAAGTGCCGCGAGGGAGTCCTGGACGCGCTTCACACAGGACGCACAGGTCATGCCTTTTACCGGAAGGTCGATTTTTGAAACTGAAACACCATAGCCGAGGTCTTTCACGGTCTTGATAAGCGCTTCAACCGTGGTCTCCGCTGGTCTATAGTGAATGGTGGCCCGTTCCGCAGCCAGATTGACCACGGCATTCTCCACACCTTTACGTTTCGCAAGGGTATTCTGCACCCGCGTGGAACATGCCGCACAGGTCATTCCGGTGACAGGAAGGTCTATTCTTTTTGCCTCAGGTGATATTTCTTGGTGTTCCTCCGGCTCAGGCAGCGGGCTTTTTTCACCAGACTCCTTCTGAATGAATTTAGAATGTTGTTTATCCACACTGTCCTTCCGGGAGGTATTTCATCAGAATGCAGGAATACAGGCATATCAGCGTACGTGTCACTTCATTCATCAAAATATCCAAGATACTCCATTTCCTCAAGCACCCATTCATCTTCCGACAGGGCATCCCCTTCACTCTTTTGCAATGATCGTGCGTATTCCTTAAGAAAGCAGTATGCCAGACGTTTTCTGGTACTGTTAAGTTTCTTTTCCATATCAGTAACATTGTCCTTTACGGACCAGCGTATGCCGAGATTCCTGATTACATTGGAGAGCATCTCATCATTTATTTCGGACTGTATTACCATGGAAAGTCTGTCTTCGTTTTTTACCATAAGCTTCATGGGAAGATGGGGCTCGGTGAGGTCTGTATTGTTTTCCCTGGCCCATGCTGCAATATCCGGAACTTTAATAAGTTCATTAATAAAATAATCGTTCCCCAGCTTTGTTAAGTCCTTTTCGAACTCTTCGATCAATACCATTCATCCCCTCCGGCTCCATGGATTTTTTTCATATAATATGCCTGCTCACAGCAATACCCCCAACCCCAGAATAACCTGAACAAGATACAAACAGATAATCAACAGTCCGACAGCATAATGCCTGTTTCTCCAGTACATATCGGGGCCCTTGATCTTTCTTGAAATAAGATAGGTGGTTACAATCAACGATGCGATCAACAGTCCTGTAATGAAATGAAGGGGATATTTGAAAATTCGTCCTTCGTCAAGGAAAACAACCGTCATCCCGGCGATAAATCCTGCGATGCCCAGTACAGCAGCAACCGGTCCGATCTTCCTGTGCTTTCTTGCAATATGGACTGGCCTGTTCCCCGATTTTCTTATCCGCAAACCAAGAATAGCCTGATAAACGAATAACAGCACCACTATCGTGTTATAGGTTCCGTGAATAAGCTTCAGATATGCAATAACCTCTTTGTTCATAACAGGACGACCGGATATTTTACGATATCCTCACAGTGAATGAATTTACATCTGATACCCTGCCCGCTGCAATCAACGGAGAGATAAAAATCGGCGTTATCACTCAATTACTTCAAGGAGTCCTTCCATTCCCTTTTCCCTGTGGTTTTTGAAAAAGAGAAATCTCTTGTCACAGTAGAGAGGGAATGTTCCTGTTTTTAGAGCGGTAAATGTGACTGTCTGCGGATCACCTGTCATGTCCACATTGATTTCTATTCCTGCTTCAGGGGCATTTATTATCATGTTATGAGGAGTTATTCCGGGGACCTTTCTGAAGGTCAGTTCCACCGGCACACCTACTTTGACGATTATATGGTTCGGATCATAGGAATAACTGTCTCCGACAATTTCTACTCTCTGCACCCCGTCACTGTCAATCGCGGCCCTGACCACCTTCTCCTCTGCATAAGCGCTGACTGTAAAAAGATACATCAATATAAGACATGTTGCGATCATTATCTTCCGTGAAGAGTGCTTCATCCCGGTGTGTTGTAAGACCCTGTCACTGCTGAGAAGCGCCATCAACTTCTTTCTGGTAATGTTTTCCATCTCTGACTTCCTTTCTGTATTAATTTTAAATATGGAAAAAACACGTTTCTGTTCTCCTCTATGCTCATTCTATCATATGCAAAAGCGTTGTCAATCGATTTATTCATCGCCTTGCATGAATCCATGATACCAATCACAGCAGGCTACGGCACGTTCCTTACAATTATAACAGCAGAAAGAAATTCAATAGCCGGCCAGCACCTGATACCACATTCTGATCCCTGTTGTAGCAATAATGACGGCAATCGCAAGGCGGAGAAATTTTGTGTTGACTTTTTTGCTGATCCTGCCCCCTATCTGCGCCCCCGGCACCGTGCCTGTCACCAGGGCTATTGCAAAGGGCCAGATTATCTGCCCCGTTGCCATCTTGCCCAGTGTGCCTGTAACCGCTCCGAGAAAAACGATCCCAAGGGTACTGCCTATGACAATCCGTGCAGGTATGTTGAGAAGATATATCATGGCAGGAATATAGAGAAATGCCCCCGGCGCTCCGACCATGCCCCCGAAGAAGCCTATTACAAGGCCGAGAACACACGCAAGAGGCCTGTTATATTGAATGTCCTCCGGTCTGGTCTCTTCACCCTGTTCCCGTTTCGGGACACACATGACAACTGATGCAATAATCGCCATGGTGGCAAATATGGCGAGAAGAAAAGCGCTTCCGGTGTATCTGGAGAATAAAGAACCGGCAAGATTGCCAAGGGCATTACACACCCCCATATACAGCAGCAGGGATTTACTTACATACCGGTTTTTGTGATGGACAATAAGCCCTGACAGGGAGGCTGCAAGCACCTGCACCATGCTGATGGCAGCCACCTGTTTCATATCAAATTGTCCGAAACCTAATAGCGGAGGTACGTACAGGAGCAGGGGAATCATGAAAATTGCCCCTCCCAGTCCCAGAAGACCGGAAAGAAAACCTCCGCCTAATCCGAGAAAGACAAGAGCAGTCAGCAGTGGTATGTCCATGGCTGTATGGTGCATTATCCCGATAGGGGAAGCGGGCTATTCAGAAGATGATCTATTTTTTGCATGAAAAGACACACGCCTGATCTTTGTCATTATTGCGCGCGTGGAAATATAACAAAACATAAAGCTGGCAAAATATCCAATTGCAGGGCCTGATAAAGGCATCGGGAGCAGCGTACTGATGTCTACTGCAGCAAATCTGTACTGCATCCATCCCAGTGCAATGAAAACGGGCCACAGGGAAGAGGCTGAAAGGGCAATCTGTGAAAAGAAACTCTTTCCATAAGCCTCGTTTGCAATCCCGTTGCAGGCCCTGAAGGCAGTCTTGTCTCCTGATTTAAGGGCCTCCACGGACAGCCCCTGAAAATGATTCATTTCCCCCGTGTTCTTCCCGATCATTTCCCGGTTAAAACGAAAGGCAAAATCCATTGTTCCTTCACCGATGACTATACATGCAAACGACAGGAGCGTCGTTCCCAGGAAATACCCGATAAGTGAATTGTCCGGGAATCTGTAAACCGGCATCAGAAGCGTATCAATGAGACTGTAGAGCGAAAAGAAGAATTCCATATCGTATAATTTATTGCGTATTGTGCATGCTTTAAAATGGCGGCACTATACTGTGTCCCAGAAAACCCTTTGATGTATACCTGATACCAACATAAACAGCCAGCACAACAAAAAGTCTTTTCAGCCAGATATCGGGAATATATTTTGATGTTCTCGGACCTATCATTGACCCCACAAATATGCCAAACAGCTCCACCCCTATAAGGGACCAGTAAATAACAACACCCTTCAGGATCATATAAGAAAAGATGCTTACTATCATACCTACAAGAACGGTAAGCGCAGAGGTCCCGGCAACAAGAAACATGGGAAGTCCTGCGATACTCGTCAGAAAAGGAACGAACAGAAAGCCTCCTCCGATGCCGAGAAACGAAGCCAGTGCCGCAATCAAAAAACCTCCGATGACGGGGAGGACCGGGTTGAAGCTGAATGACACCCCGTAAAATGTGAACCGGACCCGGGAGAGATTCCATTGAACAATCTTCACTCCATGCTGTGATTCATCGACCGCTTCCTTTTTTTTGACCTTCATATGAGCCTCTTCGAATGCCTTTGCAGCGGCCCTCGCACTCTTCTTTCCTGATTGACCCCTTTCCGTTGTTTCATAAAACAGGAATCCTCCGATAACGAATACACATAATCCAAAATATCCTATATAGGCGCTGAAATTGATCTTTCCCGCGGTAATGACCGGAACAAGGACGCTGCCCGCTACCGAGCCGGCAGCAAGGGCAATCCCCAACGGCAGGACCAGCCTGCCCATTTTGTAATAATTGACGGATGAAATGAAGGCACTGAGACCGACAAGCCACTGGTTTGAGACCCTGATGCTGTCCGTAAGCAGTTTATTTAACTCGGGGTTGGTATTCTTAAAACTCTTTGCATAATCCCCGAGGCCGAAAATAGTGATATGACCGACGCCGGCCATAATACCGCCGAATGCCCCGACCGTTGAAAATATCCATCCCACCCAGATGGCCCAGAGAAAACCCCAGAGCAGATTGACATGAGGAGCCCCGGGGATGCCGAGGAAGCCATTTCCTGCCTCAGGGTCTATCATCCCTTTTCCCGTTCCCTGGGGCGTCTTTGCAATGGCGTCAGCAAGTTGATCTGCCCATGCCTGCCCATCAGATAAGAGCACCACGGATATGCCTGTCAGGAAAGTGACAAAAAAAAGTTTACTGACATGAATCCTGTGCAACCCGTTTCTCCGTGTTTGACTAATAATTCTGCATCAGTAGTGTCCGATTAAATATAATCCCACGTATCATTATGCCTTCCCTCTCAGTATTCTGTTCCAGTAGAGCCACGGCATCCCGTACTTCATTATCAGCCACATGCTTGCCCGCTCCTTTGTGGGATCAAGGGGGAAACTGGGCTTGAGGGTATTGGTATGATCAAATTCCGCCAGCATCAGTTTGCCGTATCCCGTAGGGATGGGACATGCGGTATAACCGTCGTATTTACCGCTTAAGGTTTTTTGTCGCATCGAGGCCAGGAGGTTATTTACCAGAATCGGCGCCTGTTTGCGGACAGCAGCGCCGGTTTTCGTATCTCCGGTGTTTGCAACGTCTCCCAGACTGAATATATTGCTGTACCGCCTGTGCTGCAGGGTCTCTCCATCTACATCAACCCATCCCTGAGGGTCGCCCTCAACTGCAAGTGGACTGTTTTTGATGAAGTCAGGCGCCGACATTGGCGGAGCTACGTGCATCATATCGAACCGTTCGGTCATCAGTTCCTTCCCTTCGCCCTTTACTATCTCAAAAACAGCTTCTTGTGAATCGCCTCGTACTTCGATCAGGCTGGACTGAAAGACGAGATTGATCCCGTACCTCTTTGATATTTCCAGGAGCGCTGCATTTATCTCCTTGACGCGCAGAAGACCTGGTTTCCCTGTAAAAAAGATGACTTTTGACTGTGAAAGGATATTTCGTTTTCTGAAATTATCAGCTGCCAGATACATGATTTTCTGCGGCGCAGCGCCGCATTTGATAAGTGAAGAAGGTTGTGTAAAAAGGGCCTTCCCACCTGTAAAATTCTTTATGCATTCGTATGTGTAGGGGGCAATATCAAATGAGTAATTTGAACAGACCCCGTTTTTTCCCAGCGTCTCGGGCAGGCCTTTTATTGCATGCCAGTTTAACTGGATGCCGCAGCACACGACCATGTAATCGTAGGTGAATTTCTCTCCCGATGCCGTTACAACAGCATTGTTTTCAGGTTCGAACCTGTCTGCGCCGTCTTTGATCCATTGAACATTCGGGGGAATAAAATCGGATTCATCCCTGACAGTTTGATCTTTAGTGAATACTCCTCCGCCCACAAAGGTCCATCCGGGCTGGTAAAAATGTTTTTGAGACGGCTCGATGATTGCTATGTCGAGCGAAGGATTCATACTCAACAGCCGTGCAGCTGATGAGATCCCGGCATTTCCACCACCAATGATGAGAACCTGATAATGAGATTTCATTTCACCCCTCCTGTTTAAATACGATTACTGTCCGCTAAAAAATTCCCACGACTTTATCTGACTCCGTCATTAAATCGATTAACCGGCGGTAATCTATTAACGTTCCGGAGATTTCATCTTCACCTATTCCCCTGAGCAGTATTTCGTCATGAAGCACGTACAGGTTCTTATCGTTCCCGTTCCTGGAAGCATAGACCGCGTTCTGTAAAAGACAGATATCTGCGTTCATTTCCAGTGCAGTCCGGTATGCTGTTTTGAACTCCTTTGTGTCCGGTGCACTTGCAATAAGAAATAACATGGTATCTTCCCCTTAATAAATCATTACTGACTGCGCATTATTCAGCGCCAGTTTCAGTGCCTCTCCGTCATCAATCTTTATGCCCGCAATGAGGTCGTCCTCCCTGATCCCGCATTCTTTAAGAGAATTCCGGCAGGCATACATCTCCATTTCATCAGAAAGCAGTTCCAGACTTTCACCGAGACTGGAAAATCCCGTAGTGCCCGCATCCTGGTTTTTCTTCCCTGCATAGACGCCGCTGTCGATCATATATAATGTTGCCTTGTATTCAAACCCGCCTGCTCCGCCTGCGTGACGAACAGCCTCGGCAGCGTGAACTGTCCCGTATGGCGGTTTTCTGAGAATGACTAACAGATTGTTCATTTCTTTCCCCTCAGGATCCAAAATTAATAAAGATATCGGACTGCTTCATCAGATCGAACAGCCCTTTCAATGCGCCTTTCTTCGGGCCTTCAATATAATTTTCATCCGCGATACAGCGGAAGTTAACGCACCCGCCTCAAAGGTCAACCTTAAGTCCTTTTTCCATCAGGGACTGAAATCCATCGGAAGCGTGGGGAAGGCCTTTCCCTTTCTGCCCCTTCAGAAAGTTATAAACACCGTCAGCCGAGGCAACAAGATGCGTTGCACGTCCCCTGTCAAGTGCTGCCTCTGCGATCTTCATTGCCGTGTAGGTATTTTCATAACTATAGGGGGACGTGTTAAGAAACAGGGTAATCCGCTTTTCCATTACCTCCTCCTTTCACCGGGATATTTTCCCTTTTTTGTGACAGGACAGCATTCAGGACCCGGCAGTTCTCCGGGGTATTCTTTTTTTATTGTTTCCAGTAAATCCAGAATAAAGGGATTCTTAAGAAAGTAACACCTCAGCCTCCCGTCAACAAAATAATCAATGATTCCCGCGTGCCGCAAGGCAGAGAGATGCTGTGAGACATTGGACTGGCTTATGTCAAGAAACTCCTGAATGTCGCTGACACACTTAACCCCCCTGGACAGTTCATCAAGTATCGCTATCCGGGAGGTATGGGAAACAAGCTTTAAGATCTCAATTCTTGACATCAAATCATTCATATATTCAAATATTAGAATATATAAATTCATTTGTCAATAGAAATCAATACGCTTGTCAATTAAGAATAAAAAGTGCACACCAGGGCCGGCAGCCTTCACTAAAAAATAAGGCTGCCGGCAAAAGAAGGTTTTTGACTGAACAACCCGTTATTAAGGAGTCACGTGACTGATCAGTTCTACCTGCTCTCCTGTTTCCTGATTAAATTCCAGTATTGCTCCTATATCAGGGGCATAGTACTTGTTCTCTTCAACATCCGGTTCTATTGGGGTAAAATCTCTCGTAATCACACAGTCACCACTGCATGAAGCCCCGGGAACAATGGCTGATCCCATTGTGCTCAGGACCTCACCCATGTCCTCGGCATCACCAAGAGCAAATTCCTGGCGATACAGGTCGCCTGCCATGGGTGCCGCCTTCATGAGAATCCCGGCCATGGCAAATTCTCTTCCTGCCTTCCATGATCCTTCAAGACTGATTAATTCGCCATCCTCATATTCCCTTGCAATCTCACCAAAGTACCATACATTGCCCGCAAGGTCCTGGGCATGCCAGTCATAAGTATCTTCAACCAGTATTTCCTCACCATCTTCATCAATCTCCCATACCCTGTCACGGATAACAATACAATTGACTCCGAGGATTGCCTTTGTTTCTTCCAGGACTTCTACTAAAATTCTTTCGATAGCCATACCCTCCCCGTCTTTTGCCAGATATTCCCTGGTCGAACCCGGAACAAGCGGAAAATACGTATTGGGAGTGAATTCTTCCTCTTCTTCAATGACCAACTCGAAATCAACGAATTGATCGGGATTAATGACAGGATCATATGCGGCCTCACCCAGTTCTTCGCATATTTCAAGCCGGGCTTCTTTCTGATCCTTGCACTCTTCCTTCGCTTCCCGTATTTCTTCTGCTGCAGCTTCCATACAGTTTAATCTTTCTCCCGGTCCAGACAGGTTATTGCAGTTTCCGATGCCTATCCAGTAATCATCCCGTACTTCGTTTTTGCATGCTTTATATGCAGCCCGGGCGGTTGTGCTGCAAAATCCCTGCATTTCATCTTTATCATCATCCGCTGTCACCGGGCCACTTACCAGAAGAAGCAGGCCCAGTATAAGCGCTATGAAATGTATTTGCGATAATGCTCTTTTATTTCTGTTGTTGTAACTAGGGAATCTCATTTTTTTCATTCTCCTTTCGATTAATTGATGCATTATTGGTAAATTCCTCGAATGACTATCTTCACCTCCCCTCTTTGTTGCTTTTCACTCTTTCCCGGTTCCTGAACTGGCCATCCTTATTCTGTTAAGGACCATCTCGCTGCCACATAATGCCCTTCTCTGTTTATTGGAGAGTGAAACGGTACGTATGATTGTTATTGTAAGGGGTCAGATTTATCAGAAGATTACGGGAAAATTATTTTTTGGTAATCTTGAAGGCAAAATTTCCATACAGAAACGAGGCTAAA
>JBFKMY010000003.1:0-25388 GCA_041629615.1 Thermodesulfovibrionia bacterium
AGTGATTATGGCCTTGTCGAATCCCAGCACGTGACTGACCGTTACGGGGAACTCCTTTAAAAGTGAGCGAAGTTTTTTACGCTCCTCTTTTGTTATGGAGTGTGCTTTTTTTTCGGGATCTATTCCTGAAAGCTCAAGAATGACAGGGACCATTTTTTTTGGGAGCAGTGCGGGGAGCATGTTTTTTATTGATTTGCCTCTATGCTCCTCCAGATCACGCAGGATCCTCCTGTCCAGCAGAGGAAAATCAAGGGCCGGCTTAAAATCGATAAAGAGATTCACCTCCCCGCTTAAAAGCAATTTTCCCACAGATTTGCTCATATCCAGAATGATCGGTCCGCTCAGACCAAAACCGGTAAACAGGGCCTCACCAAAGCGCTCATCCTTCTTTTTATTGTTCTGATACACGGAGATCCGGACGTTTTTCAGGCTGAGCCCCTCCAATGCTTTGATCCATTTTTCCTTTACTACAAGAGGAGTGAGGGCGGGTTCAGGTTTTATTATCCTATGGCCCATGTGTTTTGCCCACCCATATCCTTCGCCGCTCGACCCGGTTTTGGGATAAGACAGTCCCCCTGTACTGATCAGATATGCATGTGCTTGAATCTCCCTCTCATTATCAAGGATAATCTTTTCTACTGCCCTTTTCGTGTGAACAAGCTTTCTTATTTTACAGCGGGTGACGAGGGTGATGCGGTTTTTTTTTATCAGCCTGAGAAACAGTTCCTGTACATCTTTTGCCTTATCACTGTCCGTAAAAATGCGCCCGCCCCGTTCAATTTTTGTCTTCACATTGTGCATATGAAAAAAATCAATGGTCTCCTTCATGCCGAAATGAGAGAGTGCACTGAGGATGAATCTGCCATTTTTCCCGAAATGATCAGCAAATTTCCTGACATCATTCTCCGCGTTCGTGATGTTACATCGTTCCTTGCCTGTCATTAAGAGCTTGATCCCCGGCATATGGTTTTTTTCTAAAAGAACAACCCTTGCCCCGCATTCAGATGCACGCACTGCTGCCATCATCCCTGCAGGTCCTGCTCCGATGACTGCAAGATCATAGTGTTCTTTTTGCAGGGCCGCTTTCACCATAGTGAACTAATAATACGTTATGGGGGTGAAGAATTCAAAATCCATGAGAAGCGCAGGGGGAAAAGGTCCAGGGTGAAAGGGCACCAGTCCCCGACCGAAAAAATGACCGGTGAATTTAATCAGCAGGAAACTTTTGAAATACCAGTACTGAGTTCAGTCCGCCGAAGGCGAACGAGCTGCTCATGGCCACTTTCATGGGCATGGAGCGCGCGGTATTGGGAATATAATCAAGGTCGCATTGCGGGTCCGGTTCAAGGAAATTGGCAGTAGGCGGCGCTGTCTGTTCGCAGAGGGCCGTGATGGTTGCGATGGCTTCAAGGGCAGAGGCTGCGCCGAGGGCATGGCCGTGCATTGATTTGGTAGACGACAGTGCAAGATTTCTGGCGTGACCTTTAAACACGGAATGAACGGCCTCTGTTTCCGTGGGGTCGTTCTGTGCTGTGGCAGTACCGTGGGCGTTAATGTAGTCTACGGTTTCCGGAGGCCTTCCGGCATCATCCAGTGCCGCACGAATGGCACGTGCCCCGCCTTCGGCAAGGGGTTGGATCAGGTTGTTTGCATCAGCACTCATGCCCATACCAATGAGCTCTGCATGTATCCTTGCGCCCCGCTTCCGGGCGTGATCGAGGGTCTCCAGAATCAATGTCCCGGCACCTTCGCCAATTACCATTCCACTCCTGCGGCGGCAAAAGGGACGGCAGGTGTCTTTGGCCATGACCCGCAGCCTTTCCCATGCCTTTATTGTGCCCAGTGTGATACAGGCCTCGGATCCGCCGCTGACAGCCACATCCGCAACCCCCGTACGCAGCATCAGCAGTGCCATGCTTATGGCATGACCTGCTGAGGAACATGCCGAGGTCGCGGCAAAGGCAGGACCGGTAATGCCGAGGTCCATGCTTATCCAGCTCGCAGCAGCGCTGGGCATCAACTTTGGCACGGTAAAGGGATGGAGCCGTTTTTCCCCATGGGCATAGATACGGCGATAGCCGAGCTCCTGGGTATTCTGTCCTCCCACTCCTGTGCCGAAAACTACCGCAGTCCTGTGGGAAAGGGTGCCGTTAAAGTCCAGCCCGGCATCTGCCACGGCTTCGCGGGTGGACAGCAGTGCAAACTGGGTAAAGCGGTCAATCTGGGTAAGCTGTTTTTCGGGGAAATGGTTTCGCTCGTCGTAGTCCCTGACTTCAGCGGCCACCTTGACCTGAAAGTCTGTAGTATCAAAAAGGGTGATGGGGCCGATGCCACTTGTGCCATTGAGAAGTTCCCGGGAAAATTCCCTCCGGTTCCGTCCCAGCGCCGATATACATCCCATGCCCGTTACCACAACGCGTTTCATGGGGTGTTCTGCTGTTGTTCTATGAGGTCCTTTATGGCACGCACAATGTCGCCGGCAGTCTTAAACTGCTGCTCACCGACAAAATCCGGGTCAGGGATGCTGATGTCAAATCGTTCTTCAAGATCAAAGATTATTTCCACCATCATCAGAGACTCCACCCCGACGGTAGTCAGGCGTGTATCGAGGCTTATCTTTTCACGTTCCAGTTCCGTGTGTTTTGCCAGAATGTCAAGAACTTCATTATCAATAGAATCAGTCATTGGAAATCTCCACGTACAGGCATCCGGAGAATTGTTTAATCCCGGGGAGCAACTCGTTTCCTGTCATTAATCTTTAAATAACCTGAGCGTTACGTATGCATGCCTGTATAATGGTATCATATTAAAATAAAGTTTGCATACTGCTCCGCTTAAATAATGAGAGGAGTATTCTGTTAAAACCTGATTAAATGCGGTGCTCTCGGGCAGGGGATGACGTCACGGATGTTTGGCATTCCGGTAATGTATTGCACCAGTCGTTCAAATCCGAGACCAAAACCTGCATGGGGTGCTGAGCCGTACCTGCGGAGGTCAAGATACCACTGCATGTTATCAAGAGGAACATCCAGCTCCTTCATCCGGTTTTCCAGTACGTCAAGCCGTTCTTCACGCTGGCTCCCGCCGATGATCTCCCCGACTTTCGGAAGAAGGACATCCATTGCAGCAACGGTTTTGCCGTCAGGATTCTGTCTCATATAAAAGGCCTTTATATCTCTGGGATAGTCGACCACGATGACAGGCCCCTTTATTACTTTATCAGTGAGATACCGCTCATGCTCTGATTGCAGGTCCAGGCCCCATTGAACAGGGAACGTAAATTTTTCTTTTGATTTTTCGAGCTCCCTTATTGCATCGGTATAAGAAATACGGACAAAAGGCTTTTCAGCAAGGGTACGGAGTTCATGCAGGGAGATTGTCTTGTAGAACTTCTCAAAAAAGGCTATCTCGGTCTCACAGGCGTCAATGACTTTGTTGCATAACGTATGTATAAAGTCCTCGGCGAGCTGCATATCATCATGTATGTCTGCAAAGGCCATTTCCGGCTCTATCATCCAGAATTCGGAAAGATGGCGCGAGGTATTTGAATTCTCTGCCCTGAAGGTGGGTCCGAATGTGTACACATCGCCCAATGACATGGCCAGAAATTCCGCCTCAAGCTGTCCGCTCACCGTCAAATAGGCGCGTTTACCGAAGAAATCCATGGAAAAGTCGATATTCCCGTTGTTCCCTCTGGGAAGTTTCTCCAGATCGAGAGTGGTCACGGTAAAGAGTTCTCCAGCCCCTTCGCAGTCACTTGAGGTAATAAGAGGCGTATGGACCCACACAAAACCGCGTTCCTGAAAAAATGCATGCACTGCATCGGAAAGAACATTGCGCACCCTGAACACGGCGCCAAATGTGTTTGTCCTCGGTCTGAGGTGGCTGATCTCGCGCAGGAATTCAAGTGAGTGACCTTTCTTCTGCAATGGATAGGCATCAGAGTCGGCATCACCGAAGATTTCCAGGTGAGACACGTCTACTTCAACGGCCTGTCCTTTTCCCGGAGACTCTCTGATCACACCTGTGGCCCTGATGGCCGCCCCGGTGTTGCAGCGGTCCAATTCCCTGATTGCATCAGATTCCGCGCTGATTACAAGCTGCAATGTCTCCTGTGTCGAGCCGTCATTCAATGCAATAAAGGACACGCCCTTTGACTGGCGTTTTGACCGTACCCAGCCGCACACGGCAATTGACTCCCCGACAGTGCCCTCAAGAAAAATTGATTTTATCCGGACCCGTTTCATTCTGCTCCCTCTCAAAAGCTAAAAGGCCCTCATGGCAAACCGGAAGCCCTGGTAGGTGAAGATGACGCCGGACAGTGTAATCTCATCAACGGTGAGGCCTGCTTTCACATTTTCCCCCTCCCGTATAATATCACCGTTAATGGTTACCATGCGGGATTTTGGATCATTGGAATAAATATGACCGGAAATCGACATGTCCGGGAGGGCCTCTTTTATTTCAGAGGGCAGTC
Source organism: Thermodesulfovibrionia bacterium (assembly GCA_041629615.1). Lineage (GTDB taxonomy): Bacteria > Nitrospirota > Thermodesulfovibrionia > UBA6902 > UBA6902 > JBFKMY01. The sequence continues at coordinate 4,478 of JBFKMY010000003.1, forward strand.
CGCTGAACTCAAGAATGCTGTCATCCGGTGACAGGGGAACATCTTCGTCATCATCTGCAGGAATGGGAGCACTCTCTTCGGTCACATTCTGCTCCTCTTTGATCATGCTGCGAAGGGTGTCCAGTTCTTTCCGGGACATATCCATATTAAACGGCGCTGTTGCTTCATGAGGAAAGGGTTCCGCATTTGAGGGGTCAATGTTTTCGTCAACGTCCGGTTCCGGCACATCAGTTTTACTGTTTACTGGAACATTTTGGGCATCGCTATCATTTGAATAGGCATTCGTATGTGATGAAATGTTGTCTTCATCAGACGCTGTCGTATGGGAGGCTGAATCAGCGTTCGCCATAACAGGCTGCCCGCTGACAGGGCCGGGTTTTTTGACTGGTCCGGAATTATCAACGTCCTGTGCCTTGCCATCGACAGCAGCCGGTTTATTTTGTTTTTCATGTTCAGTCTGCGCATGCATCGGCACGGTCGTTGTCTCAGTTTTCCATGGCCGCAGCCACGCAAGCAATATTCCGGCATTGAGCAGCAGTGCGATTAAAAGCAGGGAGGGCCATATCATGCGTTTCCCGTGAGTAACATGTTCAGAACCATGAAGGGTCATCAGGTCAGGCACTGTTCCCTGCTGCCGCTTTTGTTCCAGTTTCTTTAGTGCATCAAGAATAAATGACATTCCTATGTGTCCTCTTGCTTTTCATCTAATGTCGGGACATCATTCCCGATAGCTGTATTCAGATGGATTAATGTCTGCGCGCCTACGATTCCGTCAGGGATGAGACCTTTTGCGAGCTGAAAACGCTTCACCTGCCTTACAAGGGAGTCATTATACACAAACGTCTTTTCGGTTTCAAGCGTTGTACCCTCAAACAGCGCAAGGTGTTTCGCAAGCCAGGGAACAACCCGGTTATGCTCACCCGGCATAATCACATCCTTATATCCGTGCGGAGGACGCCAGAGAAGAACATAATCACCGAGCCAGAATGACTCCACATCATTCAGGGACACTTCCCGGACTTCCGACCCGACGATGATTGTGGCCGTCGTTTCTTTCAGGACCGTCAAGGCAACATAATATTCATTGCCCCTGTTGTCAGCGAGCTTCAGCATTGCCGGACTGTTGAAGCTTCGCAGCAGGTCCATATTCCCGAGGTCCTGATAACAGAGCAGTGAGCCGGCCTCTGCCTGCTCGCAGGGGGAAACATCACTTTCCGGCTGAAAGGCTATACCCCATAGCCTGAAAAGCTCCTGAAAGGACATGGTGCTGCTCCTGTCCATGGGCTGGTTATCGGGCCAGTATAACGTTTTCAGCTCTACGGGTGCCGGGCTGTCCGCCTTTTCTGTCCCGATCATTACAGTGTCCTGCGGCCTGTCTTTATAATAGGTTGCTGCCAGAACAGCACTGACTATAATGAGAATACACACTGAAAGTATCCATGCAGCCGTTTTCCTGTGACTCCGGGAGACCCCTGACTGAACTTCGCCCAGGACCTCACTCGCTGCTTTTTTTAGTGTTGAGGGAGTGACGAGCTGTTTGCTCTGGGTGTAGGTGCCGAGCAGGGCCCTGTCGCATACGACATTAATTAACCGTGGTACCCCGCCGCTTATACGGTAAAGTTTTCGAATAGTTGAATGAGGGAATAAGGGGTCCTGAATACCTGCAATTGACAGACGGTGTGATACGTAGGCGCTGACCTCTTTTCGGGAAAGTACCCCTAAGTGATAGCGGGCAATGATCCTCTGTGAGAGCTGTCTGAGTTCGGGGCGCGACAGTTTTTGCCTGAGTTCAGGCTGACCGATGAGAATTATCTGCAGCAGCTTTCTTTGACTGGTTTCAAGATTTGTCAAAAGTCTCAGCTGTTCGAGTACTTCCGCACTGAGATTCTGCGCTTCATCAATAATGAGCACGACCTTGCGGCCTCCGGCATGGGCATCAAGAAGAAAGGTGTTGATCAGATCTACGAATACTTTTATGCTGGTGCTGTCGGGAGAATAGAGGATGCCGAAGTCATCACAGATTGTTGCCAGCAATTCCTGCACAGACATTTTTGGATTGAGGATAAAGGCAATGGCCGTTGTATCAGGAATCTGGTTCAGCAGACAGCGGCAGACAGTGGTTTTTCCCGTTCCTACTTCGCCCGTGAGCAGCACAAAACCTCCATCGCTGTTAAAACCGTATACCATATGTGCCAATGCTTCCCGGTGCTGTTCGCTCATGTAGAGATAGCGGGGATCAGGTGCGATGGAAAAAGGTGACTCTTCTAAACCAAAGTATTCGTTATACATAATTATTGAGAGGAATGGTGCGTGTTCCTTTTTAAAGATTAATACAAGGATCAGGGAAAATACAACTGCCGCCTGTCCGGTCGGCCCGTTCAGGAGCTTCGAACGGTCCCGGAAGCCTGAACTCCTGTTTTAATTTCTTGCACACAGGCCAAAGAAAATATATTATGTATGTAGTATTTATATATGAAAGGGAAACAGAATGACCAGGGGCAGGCAAAATAAAGCACGCAAAAACGTGAGGGACACCCTCTACGCCATAATTTTCGAGTCCGATTCTCCGTCCGGTAAATGGTTTGATATGATTTTGATTATAAGTATCATATTGAGCGTCATGGCGGTGATGCTTGATAGTGTGAGAACTATTAATGAAAGGTACGGAAATGCCTTATACATAATTGAATGGTTTTTCACGCTCTTATTTACCGTGGAGTATATTCTGCGTCTCCTGTGTATTGGCAAACCCCATCGTTACGCAATCAGTTTTTTCGGCATCGTGGATTTGCTTGCTATTCTGCCAACCTATGCCAGTCTGGTTATGCCCGGAAGTCAGTATCTTATCGTAATCCGAATATTGAGGATACTACGCGTATTTCGAGTCCTCAAACTTGTCCAGTACAGTATTGAATCGCAGATCCTTTTACAGGCGTTAACAGCAAGCCGACGCAAGATCACGGTATTTCTGTTTGCAGTATTGACACTCGTCGTCATATTCGGTTCCCTTATGTATTTGATCGAAGGCGAGGAAAACGGTTTCACCAGTATTCCCCGCAGTGTATACTGGGCAATTGTGACGATGACAACTGTCGGGTACGGGGATATCTCTCCTCAAACAAATATCGGACAGGTCATGGCAGCGGTGATAATGATTGTAGGATATGGAATTATTGCGGTCCCGACAGGGATAGTAACTGTAGAATTTGCTCATGCGAGAACAAGGGCAAAACAGCACGTCGTATGTTCAGAATGCAGTTCCGAAGACCACAGCCCCGGGGCAAAATACTGCAAAGACTGCGGGGCCAAATTGTGAAGAGCATGGTCCCCACCCCGGCCTCTGTTACCGGCTGAGAAGGGTCCTTTTTTTCGCAGCAAGCATCTGCTTATATTTCCGTCGGGCACCTGAGGATATGGTGACCCTGTCCTCTGCGGTCCACCAGGTAAAATCCCCGGAGCGGCCTGTTGCTGTCCGCACATGCAGAAGAGGGGCTTTTTCCCGGACAGGCTCCGGCTGGTAAGATGATATACGGGGACGGATCACCTCCGGAACTTTCGGTCCGCTTATTTCCTCAATATCCATATCCTCTCCCTTTACACAACCTGCTGTTGTCTAAAAGTGCGTATGCATAAATAAAAATGCTCAATATCCTTTTTTTTATCATAATCTTTTTTCCCATAAAATTCCATAGAATAAAACTATTGCATGAAGTAAATGGATGCCCTGTGATAATCGGAATAGCTGCATATGATCCCGGGATATTTAAGTTTGGACCTGCAGCATCCGATAAAATATGCAACGATCTCATCAGATGTGAAAGGATAATTCTGTTTACTGATCATGGTAAAAAAAATCAGAACTGATCAATTAAAGCCCGGCATGTATGTGCATGATTTAAATTGCAGCTGGATGGACCACCCGTTCCTTGGGAGCAGCCTGAAGGTCAAGGACAATGATATTATTGAGAAAATTGTGAGTCTTGGTATTTGCGAGGTTTATATTGACACGGTCAAGGGACTTGATGTTTGCGAGAAGTCAGCGAAAGAGGAATGTGAACCTGCAGAACGCATTGAACATGAGAAGTATAAACCCCGGAAAGAAAATGAGCCTATTCATGAAGGCAATAAAATAATATTTGAAAATATCAAGCCGGTCCCTGTCAGCAGCGAAATTATCAAGGCAAAAAAGATACGGGATGAGTCGATACTGACCGTCAGGAAAGTTATGAATGATATCAAGTCAGGCAATCAGATCGACAGGGAGACGGTGCTTCATACGGTTGATGACATACTCATTTCTATATTGCGCAATAATAGTGCCCTCACAGGGCTGAGAAGACTGAGAAAGACCGATGAATATTTATATGGCCACTCTATTAATGTCTGTACGCTGATGGTTTCCTTTGGAAAATACCTCGGCTTTGACCCCCAGCTGCTGAGAGAAGTGGGAATTGGTGCCCTGCTGCATGATATCGGAACAATGAAAGTCCCGTCAGAAATCCTGAACAGCAAGACCGAATTGACCGATGATGAATTCGCTACCATCAAAAGGCATGTGGAGTATGGGAGGCAGATACTTGAAGAAACAGAGGGTGTTACTGAAACGGCAATAATTACCGCCTATCATCATCATGAAAGGTTAGATGGATCGGGCTATCCCCATGGCTTAAAGGGGGATAAAATATCCTATACCGGACAGGCCATCGCTATTGTCGACGTCTATGATTCATTAACGACCAAGAGGTGCTATAGACGAAAAATACCTCCAACTCAGGCACTGGAGATGATCTATGAGTGGAGTGAAAAGCAATTCAGCAGGGAACTGGTCCAGAAGTTTATCCGCTGCATCGGCATTTATCCTGTGGGCTCACTGGTACGTCTGGAAAGCGGTCTGATCGGTGTGGTCATCGATCATTGTGAGGATAATTTGCTGCAGCCCGTGGTACGTGCCATATACAACAGGAAGACAGACCGCTATATTACGGTGCCCTATGATATTGATCTGTCTCAGCCCCAGGCCAGCGGGCCGAGAGAACGGATCATAAGCTATGAATCCCAGGAAGAACTAAATATCCAGCCAGATGCGTATTTATAGGGTCCATTTGCCTTTTTTTACGGGCCTGAGAAGGGCCGATTCCAGGAGTGTTAAAAATTGAGTGCGCGGAATTTCCTGTGCTCCAAAGCGCTTGAGATGGGGCGTAGCCAGCTGACAGTCCATGAAAGAAAAATTCCATTTTACCAGCTGCTGCGCGAGGGTGACAAGAGCGACCTTTGAAGCATTGTTTTTTTTCGTAAACATGGATTCTCCAAAAAATGCTGAACCGAGGGACACACCGTAAAGCCCTCCCACCAGTTGTTCATCACACCAGACTTCCACGGAGTGAGCGTACCCCGCATCATGGAGACCTATGTATGCTTCCCTCATGTCCCCCGTAATCCACGTTTCACCGTCAGCCCTGCCGTGTACCCGGGCGCAGGAGCTGATGACCTTATCAAATGCCCTGTCCAGTGTGACGGTGAACATCTTCTTTCTCATTGTCTGTTTGAGGCTTCGGGATATCTTTAATTTATCAGGAAACAGAACAAGACGGGGATCAGGAGACCACCAGAGAATGGGATCACGGTGCGAATACCATGGAAAGATACCCATCGAGTACGCACGCAGCAGCCTTGCTTCGCTGAGGTCTCCCCCTACTGCGAGAAGTCCGCTGGATTCTGCCAGTTCAGGGGAAGGGAATACATGTTCGGCCGGGAGTTTGAATACAGGCATGATATGCTGTGAGCTGTCAGCTATAAGTTTTCAGCAACTAAAATATTATACGCAAAGAACTGCCTGCATTGAATAGGTAAAGAGAATATCCTGATTTTTTTATGCTCTGCGTTATTCCTGATTATATTTAAATGTTAACCTGTTTTTTTCCAGGCCAATGAAGACGTCTCCGCCTTTATAGAGTTTACCGAAGAGCACTTCCTCGGACAATACGTCCTTGATCCCCGTCTGAATAAGTCTTCCCAGTGGTCTGGCGCCGAATTGAGGATCATAGCCTTTCTCGGCAAGCCAGTTTCTGGCTTCCTCGGAAAGGGTTATATGTACTTTTTTCTGACGTACCTGCTGCTGCAGTTCACTGATCAGTTTGTCTACTACCCTCTTCATTATTCCCGGTGTCAGCGCATTAAATGTTATGGTAGCGTCAAGCCGGTTCCTGAATTCGGCGCTGAAGAGCCTGTTAATTGCCTCTTTTCCCTTTGAACGGGTGTCCCTGCTTCTGTCTCCGAAGCCTATGGTGTTTTTGCTCATTTCATTCGTCCCGGCATTTGAGGTCATAATGATAATGACATTCCGGAAATCAGCCTTCTTCCCGTTATTATCAGTCAACGTAGCATAATCCATTACCTGAAGAAGGATGCTGAAGATATCCTGGTGGGCCTTTTCGATCTCATCCATCAGGAGAACGCTGTAGGGGTGTTTTCTGATTGCATCGGTCAGGAGTCCTCCCTGATCAAATCCTACATACCCCGGCGGGGCCCCGATGAGACGGGCGACGGTATGCTTTTCCATATATTCGCTCATGTCAAAGCGGGTAAAACGGACTCCGAGAACAGAGGCTATTGTCTTTGAAACCTCGGTCTTGCCGACCCCCGTCGGCCCTGAAAAGAGAAATGACCCTATTGGTCTTTCAGGGGACCCAAGCCCGGCACGCGCCCTTTTGATTGCCGAGGCAAGGGCATTGATGGCTTCGTCCTGGCCGAAGACGGCTTTTTTCAGTTCCTCATCAAGGTTCTTCAGCTTGTCCATATCTGATGTAGAGACATTACGCTTTGGTATCTTTGCAATCCTGGCGATAACCGATTCAACTTCTGCCTGCCCCACTGTTTTTTTGCGCCCGTATTGCGGGGATAATTTCAGAAGGGCCCCGGCTTCATCAATAACATCAATTGCCTTGTCCGGCAAAAATTTATCATTGATGTATTTTGCCGCGAGATCAGCAGCAGTCCTCAGAGCAGTATCAGTATATTGTACGCCGTGGTGTTCCTCATAATAGGACTTAATGCCTTTCAGTATCTGAAATGTTTCTTTTACATCAGGCTCATTGATTTCAATTTTCTGGAAGCGCCGTGAAAGGGCACGGTCTTTTTCAAAATAGTTTTTGTATTCCTCATAGGTGCTTGCGCCTATACAGCGTAATTTCCCTGAATTTAATATGGGTTTGAGAATATTTGAGGCATCCATGGAACCCCCGCTCGTTGCACCTGCTCCAACGACCGTATGGATCTCATCAATAAAAAGAATTGCATCAGGAATTGACGAAAGCTGATTAATAGTTGATTTCAGACGCTCCTCAAAGTCACCCCTGTACTTCGTCCCCGCCAGCATACCACCCATATCAAGCTGATAAATACGCGCTTGTTTTAGAAGTTCAGGGACTTCTCCCTGATGTATTTTTAATGAAAGGCCCTCAACGAGCGCAGTTTTACCCACTCCCGGTTCACCAACGAATACCACATTGTTCTTTCTTCGTCTGCACAGGACCTGTAGTGTTCGCTTCAGCTCATGAGCCCGGCCTATTAGCGGGTCAATCCCGCCCTCTGCCGCCTTTGCTACAAGGTCAATGGTAAAGCGGGTCAAGGGGTCTTTCCTGTGGGGTTCTTTTTCCCCCGGCGTTTCTCTTGTCTCAAGGGGAACATCACCGAGAGGTTCGCCTACTGCTTTTGATATCCCGTGGGCGATATAATTGAGGATGTCGAGACGGTTTATGTGCTGGAGAAGGAGAAAATGTACGGCATGGGAATCTTTTTCCATGAACATGGCCGAAAGAATATCACCTGCATCTGCTTCGGGTTTTTCGCATGACCTGATGTGGTTTACTGCTGTCTGGAACACCCGTCTGAACGCAATAGTAGGCTCCGGGTAGCCTGAAGAACGTTCCGGAAGCTTCGGGATTTTTGTATTAAAAAAATCCTCAAGCAATACCTTGAGCTTTTCAATATCACCGCCACAGTTGGTTATAATATCAATACCCCATTCATCGTGGAGGACTGCAAAAAGGATATGCTCCACTGTAAGATATTCGTGGCGCCGCGATTCCGCGTCCCGTACGGTGGCCTCTACGGTTATTTCAAATTCCTTGTTGATCATTCTTTTTCCATCGTGCATTTAAGGGGAAAACCGCTCTGGAGAGCTGCTTCATGCACGGCCTTTATTTTTGTTTCAGCAATCTCATGCGTGTACACGCCGGCAAGGCCCTTTCCGTGATTATGGACATGGAGCATTACCTGTGTGGCTTCCACGACTGATTTGTGAAATATGTTCTCAAGGGTATGAACAACAAAATCCATGGTCGTATAATCGTCATTGAGAAGAAATACCCTGTACAGCGGCGGTGATGCAACTTCCTGCTGTTTTTCTGTTTCAACAGCGTTGTCCAGATTTGATTTAGGGTCACCCATATTCATTGCACCTCCTAATTATTTTAACGCGAATAAAAATTAAAAGGAAGCTTTACGGCAGTGAGCCGGTGCCACAGGCCCATAGTTAGAGGAAGGGGTCCCGGTGTATATATTTTCGCGATGCTTATTTCATGCCGCCATGGAACTGTTAAAAATGCTGATCTGCGGCCTGGATATGATTTTTGAGAATGGTCCTTATCTTTTCTATGTCTTTTTTCATCTGCGCTCCGAGTTCCATGGCACCGGAAAATTTCATTTCCTCCCGTATACGCTTGATAAAAAAGACCTTTATGGTTTTTCCCAGCAGTTCCCCTTCAAAATCGAGCACGTGGGTTTCAAAGCTGAATTTCCTGTCATGAAATGTCGGATTATGCCCTATATTGGTGGCCCCTCCATACATTTTCCCGTCCAGACTGACCGTGACAGCATATACTCCATCTTTTGGAAGAAGTTCATTTGCGGTCAGCAGATTTGCCGTCGGGGTATTTAAAAGGGCTTTCCCTCTTTTTGCCCCTTCTACGACAATGCCCTCGACGGAGTAGTGCCTCCCGAGGAATTTCGCTGCCTCATCAACCCTGCCATTCGCAACAAGGGTACGTATTCTGGAGCTGCTCAGAACCGAATGGTTTATCTTTATTTCATCTATTATAGATACACTGAAATCGCATTCCCTGCCAAGTCTCTTTAAAAGTTCGGGGGAGCCCTTTCTTCCCTTGCCAAAGAGATAATTGGATCCGATGAGTATTTCTTTCACATTGAGCGCCCCGCAGAGTATTTCCTTCACAAAATCTTCTGCACTGATGTTTGCAAATTCTTTTGTAAAGTGGGCACAGATAATAATGTCTATTCCGGACTCTTCTATAAGGCCCATCTTTGTTTTATAGGTCGTAAGCAGTCTGGGTGCCCTTTCCGGCGCTATGACCCTCAATGGATGGGGCACAAATGTATACACGATGGACGTTCCATTTTTTGCACGCGCTCTTTCATTTAACATCCGGAATATGGCCTGATGACCGAGATGAACTCCATCAAAATTGCCGAGTGTCAGTACGGGGTAGGGAAATTTCTTTTTTATTTTTTCCGTTCCGTCAATTATTTTCATTTTTAATTCTCACTAACAAGGGCTTTATAAAATAAAACTGTGAATCGTTGCGGTGCTCCGGTTGCTTTAAATATTTATCTTGACAAATTAATCAGGTATCAATAAAATTTTGAATGTGGTACAACACCTTGTAACATTATGAAAAAATATGATAGTGGGAATTGCAGATCTTTGTCAATGATAAGGGGCCTGCTGTCTTATATATTTACAGTTGATGTAAATTATAATAGAAGTTATAATAGAAACGATAGTTAATTCAGGTGTAATTAATTTAATTTTCCTTACAGATTAAACACATTATTCATCGGTCTCTCCTGAAGCGAAGGAGCCACGCTAATGTCAAAAGAAACTATTTCCATTCTCGTAGCTGACCAGAATTCTCCTTCAATAGATATCATTAAATCGAACCTGGGCAATTACAATGATATCAAATTCGCCATTGACACGGCCCATTCCGGTCCGGATGCGCTGCATAAGGCGACGGACAACAGATTTGATCTCCTGCTTGTGGACCAGAACCTTCCGGGCGCAAAGGGAATACGAATGGTACAGGAGATCATTAAGCGGAAACTGGGGCTGCCTGTTATCATGATCGTGGCGGAGGGTGAGGAGAAACTGGGCGTGAAAGCCATAGACAAGGGGGCCTATGACTATTTGACTAAAGGAGAAATTGAAACGGTTGCATTGAACCGTGCCATTCGAAGAGTTATGCAGAGAAGGAAGCTCGAAAGCGATATCAGAGATTCAGTCAGAAACCTTGAAAAACTGGCAATACGGGACGGGCTCACCGGATTATACAATCACCGCCATTTTCGTGAAGTATTGAACAATGAATTCAAGAAGGCGAAAAGGCATTCGCAGTCCCTTTCCTGCATAATGATTGATCTTGATTACTTTAAAGCAGTAAATGATAATTACGGACATCAGTACGGAGACTTTGTTCTTGCCCAGTCAGCCCAGATCCTGAAAAGACTGGTCAGAGACACGGACTTTGCCGCCCGTTATGGCGGGGAGGAATTTTTTATAGTCCTGCCGAATACGGACCTTCAGGGCGCGTTTATTCTGGGAGAGAGAATACGAAAGGTGTTTCTGAATAACAGATTCACCAGGGAAAAGATCTCCGAGACAGTCACTATCAGTGCCGGAATATCATCGACGTCAGATGAAAATATTGTGAGCGATGAGGACCTGATTGCAAATGCGGACAAGGCATTGTACCGTGCCAAGTGGAGGGGAAGAAACAATATATGTTACTACAGGGAAATTGCATCGGAAGATACGGTGAGCCTCAAGGAAGAGCTGAAAAAGGTAGAGGATTTTTACACCCGGTTTGAGATGATAAATGAAAACATAAAAGAAACGTGTATTGAATCTACCCATGACATATTGCGTGAAATAGGAAGCGGATGGAATTCCATTAATGAACATTCTGTAAGGGTGAGTCGCTATGCCGTAAAACTGGGCCGGGCACTATCACTATCTGATGAAGAAATGAATATTATAAAGCGTGCTGCAATGCTTCATGACATAGGGATGGTGGGGATTAATGAGAATATCATAGGCAAGAAGGATGCATTGACCGAAAATGAGTATAATCTGATAAAAAGACACTGTAATATAGGCGTGATAATAATTGAGCGGACAAAACTCTTTCAGAAAGAGCTTCCCGTCATTCTTCACCATCATGAACGATATGACGGGAGCGGCTATCCGCACAGGCTTGAGGGAGAATCGATACCCTACGGATCCCGGATTCTTGCTATTGCCGAAGCGTACGATGTGATGAGATCAAAGACAGTATACAAAAAAGCGCATACGACAGCGGACACGATTGCAGAGCTTAAACACTGTGCCGGGACCCAGTTTGACCCTCACCTTGTCAATGCGTTTGTGAAGGTTGTGGACAAAATGCATTAGCAGAAAGAAGTCTTTCCCGCACCCTCGAACAACGGTTCCCTTGAAGTCTCCCGATTGTACCAACTAATATAGAGAATTGCAGTACAGAGTTCTTAAGACGTAAACATACATTTACTGAAGGAGACGGAAAATGAACATAGTTGCATTTTGCGGCAGTCCAAGAAAAGAAGGGAACACGGATATTTTACTGACAGAAGCGGTTAAGGGGATTGAAGATGCCGGAATGGACACGCAGATATTTAATCTTAATGATATGCAGATCATGCCCTGTCAGGACTGCGGGGGCTGTAATGAAACGGGGGAGTGTATCTATCACGATGATATGGATCAAATCTATGGTGCCCTCCGGTCTGCCCACAGAATAATCATTGCATCTCCTGTTTTCTTTTTTGCCCTCAGTGCACAGACAAAACTCATGATTGACCGGTGTCAGTCTTTCTGGGCGGAAAAATACCTCTTAAAGAAGGAACTGGACGGCGGCAGATTTGGCAGAAAAGGACTTTTATTGCTTGTGGGAGGAATGAAAAGGGATATTGGCGTTACCTGTTCCGATTCCTGTGCAAAGGCATTCTTCAGAACGGTCAGCGTACCCGAACACAGCGTTCTCAGTTTTCTGGGCATTGATGAAAAAGGTGCGATTCTCAACCATCCCACTGCGCTTAAGGACGCCTATGAAGCGGGCAGAAAGCTGGTCGCGGTTTGATTGCAGAGAAAGTATTTTCTACAATTGACAGGAGGCCTTAAGCTGTCCGCATGCTGCTGATATATCTGCTCCCATGCTCTTCCGGATTATTGCGGTCAGACCGCATTTCCTGAGAACGTCCTGGAATGCGAGGACAGTGCCTTCCGCAGGGGGCCTTAACGGCGTATCATCATGAAGAGAATTAAAGGGGATGAGATTAATTTTTGATTTTATGCCCCTGAGAAGTGAAACAAGCCGGTGAGCATCATGTACCGAGTCATTTATTCCTTTAATCATCACATATTCAAAGGTAATGCGTCTGTTCGGGCTTAAAGGAAAATCCCTGCATGCTTTTATGAGTTTCTTTAGCGGATATTTTTTATTCACGGGCATGATGCTGCTTCTTGTCTCATCGGTAGTTGCGTTCAGTGATACGGCAAGGTTGACACGCAGCGTATTGCTGGCGAGTTTTTGAATGCCCGGAACGATTCCCGATGTGGAGACCGTGATCCTCCGTCTGGAAAAGCCCATACAATCAATGAGTCTTGAGAGGGCATCGCTGACCTCGTTGAAGTTATTGAGTGGTTCCCCCATTCCCATAAAGACAATATTTGTAATGCCTGACTTCTGACTGGTGTGATGTGTGTCCTTCACTGCTGCCGGAGCGAGGGGGCGGCTTATTAACGGATTGTGCGAAAGGAACCTCTCCGCAGCAATAACCTGGTCAATAATCTCAAACGCCTTGAGGTTTCGCTTCAAACCCATTCTGCCGGTCATACAAAACGAGCACCTCATGGCGCAGCCGACCTGGGATGAAATGCAGAGGGTGGAGCTGTCTCCCCCCTTCCTGTTCGGGATAAGCACGCTTTCAATGCTTTCCCCGTCATTCAGTGTAAAGAGAAATTTCAGGGTGCCGTCTTTTGAAGTCCGTTTTCGCGCAAGTCTGAGATTGCTCAAAGAAGCTGTCCGGGCGAGTTCATCACGCAGGCCCCCGGGAAGGTCGCTCATATCGTCAAAGGATACTGCCTGTTTCCTGTATATCCAGTTTATAATCTGGTTTGTCCTGTACGGCCGCTGGCCGAGCGTTTCCATAAACAGGCTGAGCTGCTGTTTTGACAATTGCTTGAGGTCGGTTTTCATCTCTCGGGACGTTTAATGGTACAATTGACTGTATTATATCTGAAATTAATGCTTTTTCTCCCGGATTACGCCGGAGAGCATCTTTCCTTTTACTTGACAAAAGGCAGGAAAGATTTGATAATTTATGAAGCCGTCAACTAAAGATGTATGGGAGAAAGGCCGTAGTAAACATAATATTGTAATTTCATCACAATAATGACGAAAAGAGTATTTTTTTAATAAAGGATGATCAAAAAAATATTAATTGTAGATGATTCGCCTATTGCAAGAAAGATGTTAAAAAGCTGCCTCCCAAAGGACGAAGGATATGAATTTTATGAGGCAGGTGACGGCAAAGAAGGCCTTGAGAAATATAGGGAAATGAAACCTGATGTTACCTTTATGGACCTCACCATGCCCGTCATGACCGGGTATGAAGCTATTGAAAAGATACTGCAGTATGATAAGAATGCGGTCATCGTTGTAGTAACAGCCGATGTACAGATGAAGGCGATTAAGAGAGTCATGGAATCAGGGGCATGTATGGTATTGAGAAAGCCCTTGAAAAGGGAGGACATCCAGTCTGCCCTCTTAAAAGTAAGGGATACAATACAGAAAGCGCATTAAGCATGGACATGCAGACGGAACAGATCCTGTCAGACGATGAAATAGATATTCTCCAGGAAATAATGAACATTTCCTTCGGCAAGTCAGCGGCTGATCTTGCCGATGTCATAGACACTCATGTGGTTTTGAGTGTGCCTTTTATCAGGATAGTGCGGGTACCCGATCTGCCGGAGTATTTCAAAGAACATGTCAGAGAGTATAAAAAAGTAAGTATTGTTGAACAGAAATTCTGGGGCAGGTTCAAAGGTGACGCCCTCCTTGCTTTTTCATCAGGGGCAGGGCGGGCATTGATCAACATGCTGCACCGTGAAGAGCGGCCTTCCTTTGAGTCTGATCCCATAGATATCCTTGAGCGGGAAAGCCTGATGGAGATCGGCAACATCCTGATCGGGGCCTGCGTTGGAAAACTCGCGGAACTGTTAAAGGACAGCGTGACCTATACACCGCCCCTTGTTCTTGTGGAAAGGGACTGCAGGGACGCCATTTCAGAGAACCGGTATGATCCAAAGGACGCGGCGATTGTAATGAAGACTGACTTCTGTTTTGATAAAGGCGATGTCAGCGGTTTTCTCTTTCTGGTCACCCGGCATGACTGTGTCACATGGTTAAAGGATGCCTTGCGTTTGTTTATTGAGCAATATGAATGATATTTAATCAGATTTTTGATGCAATAAATCTTGGTCTTGTCATTCTGGACAAAGATCTTAAAGTACAAAAATGGAACCGCTGGATGGAAATTCACAGTGGGATCTCCGCGGATAATATCATTGGATCATCAGTCATAGAGACCTTCCCAAACCTGGACAATACAAAGTTTAAGCGCAGCTGCAAGTCGGTCTTTGCATTCGGGAATTTATGCTTTTTTTCACAGAAACTCCACAAATACCTGTTTCCGTTTAAATCAACGAGCTACTTTAAAGCCCTCTTTGAATATATGCAGCAGAGTTGCGCAATGGGTCCCCTTCGTGATGAAAACAATGAAATCCAATCCATATTTATTTATATTCAGGATGTAACGGAAGTTGCCATGTATGAACGGAAGCTGATGGAGATGAACATGAAGGACGGGCTGACGGGGATATACAACAGGCGCTATATGGAAATAAAACTGAAAGAGGAGTTTCACCGGTGCAAGAGGTATGGCGGCGAGCTCAGTATTATAATGTTTGATATCGACCATTTTAAAAAAGTTAATGATGACTATGGTCATCAATGTGGAGACCATATATTGCAGTCCCTTAGTTCCACGGTCACTGCGGTTGTCAGAAGTGTGGATTACCTTTACCGGTACGGGGGGGAGGAGTTTTGCTGTTTACTTCCTGAGACAAAACTTGAAGGTGCCCTTCAGGCGGCGGAGAGGATCAGGAACGCGGTCAGTGAAATGGACACTACCTATAACGGAAGGATTATAAAGATCACGGTGAGCCTGGGTGTTGCAGGAATAGATGAGGCAATTGATTCAGTCGATATGTTTCTTAAAAAGGCTGATGATGCATTATATCAGGCGAAAAGAGAAGGGCGTAACAGGGTCGTGAAAATGAGATGAGCAGATTTCTCACAGACGGTACGGTGTGGACATAAAGGAAGAGCAGTTGAGGGGAACGATCAGGGTAAAAAAAGAGCCGTCAAAGTGTTGACGTTGTTATAATATTATGGCAATATAGTCATATGCATCGTATCCTGGTTATTGATGACGAAGAATCCATCCGGGGATTATTAAAAGATTTTCTTGAAAGCAAAGGATTGGACGTTGTTTCTACCCCGGACGGTGAGTCGGGACTGAATCTTCTGAAAGAGGAAAAATTCGATCTGTTCCTGCTTGATCTCATGATGCCCGGAATCAGCGGGCTGGATGTATTAAGAGAGACGGCCGCTCAAAAAATAGATATTCCCTCAATTGTCATTACGGCCCATGCAACCGTACAGACCGCAGTAGAAGCCATGAAGCTTGGCGCGTTCGATTACGTTACAAAACCATTCAATCTTGAAGAATTCTACATTTCCATAAACAGGGCCCTCAATGTGGCCAGACTGCAGGAAGAAAACTTCCGCCTGAAAAAGGAACTTAAAAGAAAATTCGGGTACAGCAAGATTATCGGGAACTCAATACCGATTCAAAATGTGATTAAATTCATTGAGAAGATTGCCGATTCAGACAGCACCGTTCTTGTGACCGGAGAAAGCGGAACCGGGAAAGAGCTTGTTGCCAAAACAATGCATTACAACAGCTCACGATCAAAAAAACCGTTCATCCCGTTGAATTGTGCCGCAATCCCCAAGGACATTCTCGAGTCCGAGCTTTTTGGCCACGAGAAGGGCGCCTTCACCGGGGCTATTAATGCAAGAACAGGGCGTTTTGAACTCGCAAATCACGGAACGCTTTTTCTTGACGAGATTGGAGAACTTGCTCCTGCCCTCCAGGTTAAATTACTGAGGGTGCTTCAGGAAAAAGAATTTGAAAGGGTAGGCGGCATAAAAACAATCCGGGTTGATGTGAGGATACTTGCCGCTACAAACAGGGACCTGGAGAAAGCCGTAGCAGACGGGACATTTAGAGAGGACCTTTATTACCGATTAAACGTAATCCCATTGCATCTGCCATCTCTCAGGAAAATGAAAGAAGACATACCACTTCTTACCGAATACTTTATTAAAGAGATCTCAAAAAGGAAAAGAAAAGATCCTCCGGGAATTTCTTCGGAGATAATGAATTGTCTTGTCAATTACCGATGGCCGGGAAATGTCCGTGAGCTTGAAAATCTCATAGAGAGGCTTATCATACTCAAGGGGGGGGATGAGGTTGGACTTGATGATCTCCCCGAAAGATTACGTGATACGCGTCAGCATGACAGGATGTTTTCCCGGGACCAGGCCCTGTCATCCGAAGGAGTTGACCTCAATATGATGCTTGAAGATATTGAAAACAATATGATACTCCAGGCCCTCGAGATTTCAAGGGGTGTCAAGAGCAAGGCAGCAAACCTGCTGGGTCTTAACAGGACCACGCTCATTGAGAAGATGAAGAAAAAAGCCATAGAATTTGACGTGTCGCGTAAATAAGCCTTGCAGATGGAGCGGATGATGTGTCCGCACTCCCCTCCGGCGTCACTTTAATGACGCTTTCATTCATTAAATTCCTTTAAAAATAAAAACTTAAATTTGGCACACTTATTGCTTTTCCCTGCTACATGAATTATGTACGTTTCATTGTCCTCCTCACGTTTATATCCTCAATAATCCTGTTGAACAGTGCACATACAAAGACCCCCGGGGAGGGGACGTACATCCTGGAAGTAAGGACGGGCAACCATTCCGATTTCAGGAGAATCGTTTTTCAGGGGACTGAGGCCATTATCTCAAAGGGAGTGGTGAATCAAAAAGGCAAGGAAATAATGGTGAGATTCAGTGATATGCATTTTAAAGTAAAGAAGACTGACACAGAGATAGCATCCAGTGTGGATAAAGACGCCGTAACGCTCTTCCTGAAAGATGATGCGATGCTGAAGACATTTTTTCTTAAAGAACCGAGTCGTCTTGTAATAGATGTTTATCCGCAGGCAGACAGGAAAAAGCAGGAGGAAGAGAGAAGAAGTCCTCCGGAGTCCAAAAAAAATGAACAGGCAGTACAGCAGAAGGCGGCTGAAATATCAGGGGGCAGCAGCCTCGAACAGAAAGGGAGAAAAGATAAAGACAAAAAAGCCACTGAAGTAAACACGGAGGCAGCCGATGATACGGAAATACACGATAATGCTGAACCGAACAGCGGGACAGACAAAATAATAAAGGATACAGAGCATGATGATGTCGATTTAATTCCCGAAAAATTCAAGGCAATGTGGACACTTCTGGAGTCAGGAAATTTTTATGCTGTGCTCAAAGAGTTTCCTGCCTATAAACCGGCAGACTTCGGATCACTTGCGTCATATTACTATATCTATGCAAAGGCACATATAATGGCAAAGCAGTATTGGGATGCGGTCAAATACCTGAGACTGGCATATATATATGCAACAGGGGACGACATGAAGCAACAGGCGCTCATACAAAGGGCCGGCATGTACAGGAAGATAGGGTTTGTTTATGAGGCGCGGGCGGACTACATTGTATTCCTGCGGGATTACCCCTCTTCACCATACATTGAGGAAGCCCACTGGGGGCTTGCAGAAAGCCTCTCAGGGATCGGCCTCTTTCATGAAGCGGTGAAGCATTACAGAAAGGCGGGACCACGGCCTGAGGTCTTATTCGCCATGGGAAATGCACTCCAGAAACTCGGGGAGGTCGGGGAAGCGGGTAAGGTATATGCCAGGGCAATGCTGGCGGACAAAACCTATCCCAGAAGTTCCCACGAAACCTATTATCTCATGAGCGAGAATATGCGGATGTCAGGTGACCTCATCGGCGCTAAAAGACAGCTCTCTTTCATCGATTCCGGACCGTATCAGGATAATGCATCCATAAGTCTGGGGCTCATAGCCATGAATGAGTCGGACACCAGGGAGGCGGTAAGAAAGTTCATGTCAGCATCCCGTTCAAGAGATCATACGGTTAAGGTACAGGCCTTGTTTCATTTATCGCTTGCACATATAAAGGAAGGTAAGTTTAATGAGGCGGCCTCATATCTTGAACAAATAAGACATAACCACATAGATTCGAAAATGTACAAGGACACCCTGCTTGTATTATCAAAATTATACAAAAAGCAGGGCAAGGTAAAGGAATCCGTTTCTCTGCTGAAGGAACTCGTGTACGGAAAGCAGCCGCCCGGAGAGGCCTTTGCAGAACTGGAGGCCATTGTTCTTGATACCCAGGAACATTCCTCACAGGAAGAACTATCACTTGTTCCGTTATGGAGAGAGGTTGGACAGTGGCTTATTGATGAAACGAGAGAGGAGTTTCTCTTTAAGGTGGCAAAACGGCTGAGATTTGAAGGGAAGCCTTTTATGGATTTGTGTTTATGGCTTGTGAACAATGCATCTCAACAGGGCCGGGGAAAGGCGGCAATCGATCTTGCGGACTATTACATTGGCATCGGAAACGGAGAAATGTCCCGGCACTACATAGATATAGCAAAAAAAATAATGGAACCGGGAGATGGGATGTCAAGAGTTGAGGCAAAAATACTTCGCGCGCAGGGAGAGCAGATGGCAGCATTAAAGAAAATAATGACAATAAAAGAAATCATAAAAACCGACCTTGATATGATGGGGAGCATTATATACGGAATCAATACACCTGAGTCACAGGATGTGCGGGAAGCGATTGCCTTTTATGAAAAAATATTAAATGGGTCTGACTGGGACGCTGAGAACTATGCAATGCTCGCTGATATTCTGTATGCAAACAATGGCAGGAGCAAGGCTCTGAAATATTACCGTATTGCCCATAACAAGAATCCTGATGACGAATGGGCCACGTACAGGGTGGGACGGAATACCGTCATGCCGGAATCGGGCGACATGTTCCGCCGTCTGCAAGAAGAAGAAAACCTGTTCGGACGCCTGGCAAAGTCAAAACTGATGGAGATTGCCCTCGTGAATAAAGTGAAGGAGGTGTATTAGTGGAAAAAGTGGTCAAGCTGAATGAGGCCTTCCATAATTTTACGCAGGCGTCGCAGAACCTGCAGACATACTATGAAAAACTCCGGGAAAGGGTCCACTACCTCACGCAGGAACTGGAAAAGAAAAATATGCAGCTCAACAGGGCAATACTGGAAGTAGGAGAGTCCAAGGATTATCTGCAGGCGGTCCTGCAGAGTATGGGCGAGGCAATAATCGTCCTTGATCAGGAGGAAAAAATAACCATGATCAACAGGGCGGCCGAGGAACTTCTTTCATCCTGCATTAAAGACGTCAGGGGAGCGCTGTTTAAGGGCCTGAATATTACCATGAAAGAAAGCAGTACAGGAACGGAACTGACTGCCGGCGGGGTGACCTATGACGTAATACTTTCACGTTCAACCGTGTCGTGTCCGCAAGGGTCGGTCAGGGGGTACGTTTTAGTGATCAAGGACATAACACGGCTGAAAGAACTGGAGCGCCAGCACGAAAGAAACCAGAGACTGATCTCCATGGGTGAAATGGCTGCAAAAATAGTCCACGAAATAAGAAGTCCGCTCTGCAGCATTGAACTTTTTTCAAACATGCTGTCAAAGGACCTCAAGGGCACGGCCCATTCTGATATGGCTGTCGGTATCTCTACAGGGATTAAAAGCCTTAATAACATTCTTACCAATATGCTCTTCTTTGCGAAACCGCAAAAACCATCCTTCACGGACATACGGCTTGCAGATGCTATTGAAGATTCGGTCAATATGCTGACCCCCCTTATCCAGATAAGAGGCATCCATCTCTCTCAAAAGGTGACGGAGCTCGTTGTACGCAGCGATTCGGAATTAATGAAACAGGTATTTATGAACATAATTTTAAATGCCGTGCAGGCCATGCCCGATGGAGGGAATCTGACAATTGCCACGGGAGAAGACAAAGAATATGTTACTGTCGCTGTTGCTGACGACGGGGAGGGGATCAATCCGGAGCATATCGAAAAAATCTTTGATCCTTTTTTCAGTACAAAAGATAAGGGAACCGGTCTGGGACTTGCTATTGCCCATAAGATCATGCAGTCCCATGGAGGTTTCATTAAAGTTTATAAAAATGAGGGGAAGGGCAGTACATTCTGCGTATATTTCCCCTCTCTGCGCCACACAAACGGTGATGACGCAACAGGAAAATATATAAAAAAGCAGGTAACTGACCATGAATGAACAGAGTAAGTCTATCCTTGTTGTTGATGATGACCGGCAAATGAGGGCAGCCATGAAAGAAGCTGTCATAAGAATGGGCTACAACACTGTAGTTGCCGAAGACCCTGTTGAAGCGCTCAGAAAGCTTGACGACCTGTCGGTGTCCATGATTATAACGGATATGAAGATGCCGAAAATGGACGGGCTGTCATTTATAAGAGAAGCGAAAAAAAAGATCGGAAGTTTACCGATTCTCGTAATAACGGGCTACGGG
>JBFKMY010000004.1:0-23224 GCA_041629615.1 Thermodesulfovibrionia bacterium
AAACCGGACTCCCGAGCCCCCCCGTCCGTCCAAGGGAGAGAGGGCAGGATCAGGGCAGCTTTCATTTGACGTGAAAACACCTGACAGCACCTATAGCGTTTGTTCGGATCTGATCGGGCGCTTTAATGTCTACAACATTCTCATGTCCATAGGGATAGCATATGCATTAGGCATCAGGCAGGAAGTGATACAGCAGGGGGTGAGAAGTGCCGAGCCTGTTGCAGGGCGCTTTGAAAATGTCAATGAAGGGCAGGATTTCCTGTGCATTATAGATTATGCCCATACAGAAGATGCCCTCAGAAAGGTGATTGAGGAAGCGAGACATATAACGGAAGGAAGGATTATTACCGTCTTTGGGTGCGGCGGTGACCGTGACAGGACAAAGAGGCCGTTGATGGCGGCTGCTGCGGATGAACTGAGTGATATTGTCATTGTTACTTCTGATAATCCGCGCTCGGAAGATCCTTCAGCGATAATCCGGGACATGGTAAGCGGGATAGGGAACGACAAATACATCTCTCTGCCTGACAGGGAAGAAGCGATATATGAAGCAGTTGCAATGGCACAGCATGGCGATACCGTGTTGATTGCGGGAAAAGGACATGAGACCTATCAGGAGATCCACGGGGTGAGGCACCGCTTCAGCGACAGGGAGATTGCAGGAAAGGCGATAAGAAAGCGGCTGGCGGCCGGCGGCAAGTAAACAGGAAATGCCGGCAGCAATGGATGAATAACAAAAAGCATATGGTAATAAGTGATTTAAAATCATGGGCATCTTGACGGTTGAAGAAATAATTGAAGCAACGGGAGGGACGCTGCTTTCAGAGAACTCTGCATCTTTTAACGGGGTATCCATAGATTCACGGACTATTAAAGAGGGGGACATTTTTTTTGCCTTAAAGGGAGACAGGTGTGACGGACATCACTATCTTGAAAATGCCCTTATGAAAGGCAGCGGGGCTATCGTTGAAACAAGGCCCGGGGCACTTCCTGAGAATAAAGTCATTATCTGTGTCAGCGACACGCTCAGGTCCCTGCAGGACCTTGCTCATTTCCTGAGAATGAGACGGAACATCCCCGTAGTGGCCGTAACAGGAAGCAATGGGAAGACTACGACAAAGGAGATGATTCATCTCATCCTTTCGGAAAGATTCAAGACACTGAAAAATGAAGGGAACCTCAATAACCATATTGGACTGCCCCTGAGCCTCACGCAGCTGGCCCCGGACCATGAAATGATTGTCCTTGAAATGGGAATGAACGCAGCAGGAGAAATCAGAAGGCTCTGTGAAATTGCCGTCCCGAGCCACGGGGTGATAACAAATATTGGTCCTGCGCATGTCGGCATGCTGGGAAGTTATGATGCGGTAAGGGCAGCGAAGCTTGAAATCCTTGATGGATTGAGCGTGGCAGTAGTCAATGGGGATGATGATTTTTTGATGCAGGGAGTTGAAGGGATAAAAGATTTTAACGGGCACATTATGAAATTTGCAATCAATACTCCGGCGCCTGTCATGGCAAAAGATGTTCGGACTACCAAAAAGGGCAGTGAATTTATACTCGAGATCAGGGACAACGGCAGTGAAACGGTCAACCTGAATGTGCACGGACTTTTTAATGTATATAATGCCCTTGCCGCATCAGCCGTCTGTTATTCACTCGGCATGAACACAGGGGAAATCAGGGCCGGCCTTGAAACATACAGGGCGTTCCCTATGCGGTTTGAAGTGGCCGGAATAAAAGGCATTACCATAATAAATGATTCCTATAACGCCAATCCGGCCTCAATGAAGGAGTCAGTGAACGAGCTGATAAGGATGAGCGGAGGCAGAAGAAGCGTTGCTGTTCTGGGAGACATGCGTGAACTGGGGGAATTCTCGGAGGATGAACATAGAGCAGTGGGAAAAATGATAGAGGAAGGAGGGGTGGACATTTTTATTGCCGTAGGGACGAGGATGAGGCTGGCAGCAGAGGAGTGTATGAAGGGAAAAGGCGGCAGGACAGTATACAGTTTTACCGATGTTCATGATGCCCGGAAGCATATTATGAGTATCCTTGAGACCGGGGACACTGTTTTAATTAAAGGCTCGCGCTCGATGTCCATGGAATCTCTTATGGAGGAAATAGCTGATGCTGTATAAGCTCTTTTATTCCTTTAGCGAATTTTATTCACCCTTCAATGTATTCAGATACATAACATTCAGGACTACCCTGGCAGTCATCACTGCGCTGCTCATTACCTTTGTCATGGCACCATGGATCATAGAGAAGCTCAGACAATTCAGCCTTACGCAGCATGTCAGAGATGACGGGCCAAAGACACATTTTGCCAAAAAAGGGACCCCGACAATGGGCGGCATCCTGATTATATTGTCGGTGGTTGTGAGTGTTTTACTGTGGGGTGATTTAAGCAATAAATACATATTGATTATGATACTGGCAATAACCGGTTACGGCATTATCGGACTGGCGGACGACTATCTCAAGTCAATAAAAAAAGATGCGAAGGGCCTGAAGGGATGGTACAAGTTCGGTGCACAGATCCTCCTTGCCATGGGGATCGGATTATTGTTTTACAGTGACCCCACTGATTCATATATAGCAAAACTCAGTATCCCTTTTTTTAAAAAATGGCTGATAGATCTGGGATGGTTCTATATCCCTTTTTCCATTCTTGTCATTGTGGGGGCTTCAAATGCCGTTAACCTCACGGACGGCATAGACGGTCTTGCAATCGGGCTCGTAGGCATTGCCTGTCTTGCCAACGGTGCCCTCGTGTATATATCGGGTCATGCGGGTTTTTCTCAATACCTGCATGTCCTGCATTTGCCCGGTACGGGTGAGCTGACTGTTTTTTGCGGTGCCATGTTTGGTGCGGCCCTCGGTTTTCTCTGGTATAACAGTTATCCTGCTGAAATATTTATGGGCGATGTCGGATCACTGGGGCTCGGCGGTGCCCTGGGAACTCTTGCGGTAATCACCAAACAGGAAATCGTTCTTGCCGTGGTCGGGGGGATTTTTGTGATAGAGACCTTTTCCGTGATGATTCAGGTCGTCTCGTTCAAACTGACGGGAAAAAGGGTTTTTAAAATGGCCCCTATTCACCACCACTTTGAAGAAAAGGGGTGGCCTGAACCCAAAGTAATTGTCCGGTTCTGGATCGTGGGGATAATACTTGCCCTTTTAAGTTTGTCGACCCTGAAGGTGAGGTAAGGAAGAATGGAAACGTTTCATTATATATGTCCGCAGGCGGGACGGGAAGGGAACGCGGACTGATGATGGAGGTTGAAGAAAAGATATCTGTGCTGAACACCTTTAAAAATAAAAATATTCTGGTCGTCGGTCTGGCGCGAAGCGGGACAGGGGCAGCCAATCTTCTGTCCGCATTAGGGGCCCGTGTCTCCATTACTGACAGGAAATCTTTGCGCACACTAGAAGACAAAATAAGGAAGTTGTCACCCGCGGTAAGGGTGATGGCCGATTGCGACGCCGGAGAAATTATCAGTTCCGTTGACATGATCGTAATAAGTCCCGGTGTTCCTCTTGATATTCCCCTCCTTGTTAAGGCACGGATGAATGGTACGCCCGTTATTGGTGAACTTGAACTGGCATTTAACGTTATTCAGTCAATGGACTCCCTGCATACCCATGGTGAAGGCGGGCGGGGCTCCGGTTTTGCCAGTCCGCGCGTTATTGGCATTACCGGTACGAACGGTAAATCAACCACAACCACATTGGTTGACCGTATGTTGAATGCATCGGGCTACAGGACCCTTCTGGGAGGAAACATAGGCAATGCCCTGACAGAAGAACTGTTTAAAGCAATCAGCGGTCAGCAGTCAGCGATCAGGACTGATTGCTGTCAGCTGAATGCTGATTATATCGTGGCTGAAATTTCGAGCTTCCAGCTGGAGTCAATAGAAAGATTCAGGCCTGATATTGCAGCGGTCCTTAACATAACGCCTGACCATCTTGACAGGTATACGGACATGAACGACTACATACGGGCAAAGGCAAGGATATTTGAAAATCAGACCTCTGAAGACTGGATGATCATTAATGCGGATGATCCGGTTCTCATGGAACTGATCGATGAGAAACGGAAAGTCAAAAACGGGGAAATGCCGCGGATTGCCTTTTTCAGTCGTGAAAAAGAAGTTGACGGCATGTATTGCAGGGACGGACTCATTTACTTCAACATGCATGACCACGGGCTTTTTAAGCGCCCCCTCCCAGCGGTCCCTGCAGGGACGGTTGTTACCGCTGTTAATGAAATGATGATTAAAGGAGTACATAATATTGAAAATGCAATGGCAGCTGCTCTTGTCGCCATAATTTCAGGATGCCCGCTGCTGACTGTCACAGAAGTATTGCACAGCTTTCCCGGCCTTGAACACAGACTTGAGTTTGTCGCAGAGATCAGGGGGGTAAGATTTATTAACGACTCAAAGGGAACAAATGTCGGAGCCGTTGCAAAATCCATGGACGGGTTTGACCGTGTGGTCCTTATTATGGGGGGGATGGACAAGGGGAGCGACTTCACGCTGCTGCGGGATCTTATAAAGAAGAAAGTCAGGCACCTTATCGTGATGGGAGAGGCAAGGGAGGTCATAGCTGAGGCCCTCGGGATGATGGCCGAGACCCATAAAGTGTCCGGCTTAAGGGAGGCGGTCGTCCTGTCAATGGCAAAGGCGACCGCGGGTGATATTGTCCTGTTATCACCCGGATGTGCGAGCTTTGACATGTTTGCAGATTTTGAAGACAGGGGGAGAAAATTCAAGGAAGAAGTAAACAGATTGAAGACCGAAAAATGAAAAAAGAAATACCGGAGTCTGCGCCCCAGATCACACTGGTGAATCCAAAGGACTATCAGCCATGGCCGGCGGTGATTACATGCTGATGTATATAACCAGCAGAAACACCCGCAGCATTTCCTTCTGTGTGCTTGTCCTCGTAGGGATCGGGGTCCTGATGGTATACAGCTCCACGGCCCTTATGTCCATGAGGAACAACGGGAGCGGGTTTGGTTTTTTGTTAAAACATCTTTTTACCGTGTGCACAGGAACGGCGGTCATGATACTCATATCAAAAATGGAGTATCAGAAATTAAGACCGGTGATTAATGTCATGCTGGTCCTCTCACTGCTATTGCTGGTGCTGGTATTTGTCCCGGCTTTCGGAATTTCGGCGAACGGTGCGAGGAGGTGGCTCAGGTTATGGCCGACAACATTTCAACCTTCAGAACTTGTAAAAGTAGTCATGGTGATTTTTCTCGCTGATTACATGGATAAGAACATACACAGGATGAAGGAGTTTCGTTATGGGATTGCGGTGCCTGTTGGCATCATGCTGATGTTTCAGGCAGTTATTATCCGTCAGCCTGATTTTGGTGCTGTCATGAGTCTGGGAGTTCTTACCATGGGGCTGTTAATACTGGGGGGCGCACGATTACGACATATAGGCGCACTCATGCTTCTGTCGCTCCCGGCTGTGTATATGCTCATCATGACTTCCGGATACCGGTCAAAGAGGCTCCTGTGTTTTCTTGATCCGTGGAAGGAACCCTTTGACTGTGGATTTCAGCTTGTTCAATCTTTTATTGCTTTTGGGAACGGGGGACTCATGGGGGTCGGTCTCGGTGACAGTAAGCAGAAACTGTACTTTTTACCGGAGGTCCATACTGATTTTATCTTTTCCCTGATCGGGGAAGAACTCGGTCTGGCAGGAGCAGTTGTTGTTCTCGGCGCATTTATCTGGCTTTTCCTGAAAGGGGTTCAGGTATCGACAAAAACACATGATCCGTTCAGTTATTTTCTGGCCCTTGGATTGACTATGCTGATAGGGGTTCAGGCCATCATAAATTTTTCAGTGTCAACGGGATTAATGCCGACAAAAGGGCTGCCCCTTCCTTTTATCAGTTACGGAGGCTCGTCACTTCTTGTTAATATGGCGGCTGCTGGAATACTGATAAACATCGCAGCAGGAAATGAAGGTGTCAGGTACCGGCGATCCTCCCCGTCCGATAGTGAGACAGGACAGCGCAGGGCAGGGGCAGTACGGCTGGGCAGCGGAGTTTCACGGAGGTACAGGAAGAGATGAAGATTATCATTGCAGGAGGGGGAACGGGAGGACATATTTTCCCGGCGATAGCCATTGCGCAGGAATTAAAACGTTCGATGACCGACGTGACCATAACATTTGTCGGAACGGCGAGAGGCCTGGAAGCAAGGATTATTCCGAAAGAGGGCCATGACGTCCGGTTCATAAGATCTGAAGGCCTTGTAGGAAAAAATATTTTCAGGACCATTAAATCATTATTTACCATTCCCCTGTCTTTAAAGGATTCATATAATTTATTGAAGGAATTAGGGCCTGATCTCGTCTTTGGTGTGGGAGGGTATAGCTCAGGGCCGGTACTTTTGTGTGCGAAGATGATGGGAATCGCTACAATGATCCATGAACAAAATACACTGCCGGGTTTTGCGAACAGGGTTCTGGGAAAGTTTGTTGATACGGTAGCAATTACGTACTACGAGAGTATGAAGTATTTTCCCCCGGACAGGACCTATCTGACCGGAAATCCCGTAAGGGCGCAAATACTGAAAGGCGACAGGAAAAGGGGCTGTGAGCATTTCAGTCTTGATATGCATCGTTTTACGATATTTGTGTTCGGGGGGAGTCTGGGCGCCAGCACTATTAACAGTGCAGTCGGCGAGGCCCTCTCCTTTCTTGAACCATTGAAGGACAAAATCCAGTTTTTGCATCAAACGGGAGAAAAAGAGTGTGATTCAATGAAAGAGGTGTATTGCGCAAGGGGATTTAAGGGGACGGTCATTCCCTTCGCATATGAAATGGCCGATGCCTATGCAGTAGCGGACCTCATTATTTCAAGGGCCGGTGCAACAACTCTTGCCGAACTGACCGCGTGCGGAAAAGCGGCAATCCTTGTGCCCTATCCCTATGCGGCCGGCAATCATCAGGAAATAAACGCAAGAAAATTGTGGGATATGGGTGCCGCACAGATGGTCCTTGACAGAGACCTCAGCGGGAAAACGCTATCTGAGCTTATTCACCATCTTATCGAAGACCCCGAAGCCATAGGTGAAATGGAACGTATTAGCAAATCTCTTGGCAGCAGCGAGGCCGGGAGAAAAATTATAGAACTCATTATGGGGCTGTTAAAAAAAAAGAAAAGGGTCGCGGGATTCAGGGATTCACGAGGAATTGAAAAAATCAGTTCCATTACGTAATTTCCCGGTCCCCGGGAGGGAGACAAGGGGTATACACAGGTGAAAGCGCAGTATGTATAAAAGATTTGAAAAGGTTCACTTCGTGGGGATTGGTGGTGTCGGCATGAGTGGAATCGCTGAAGTACTGAATAATCTGGGATACGAAGTTGAAGGCTCTGATATAAAGGAGACGGAAACGACGAAAAGATTAAAAGATCTGGGGATGCATATAAGTATCGGTCATAAAACAGAGAATGTAAAAAAAGCTGATGTGGTGGTTATATCTTCTGCAGTAGACGTGACGAACCCGGAAGTGGTGGCTGCAAGGAAAATGTCGATTCCGGTGATACCGAGGGCCGAGATGCTTGCCGAACTGGCGAGACTTAAATACGGGGTTCTGGTGGCAGGTGCACACGGGAAGACGACAACGACATCGCTGGTTGCGAGCGTTCTTGGTGAAGGGAAACTGGACCCTACGGTGGTAATCGGGGGCAAGCTCAAAGGAATAGGAAGTAATGCAAAGCTTGGGTGGGGGGAGTTTCTTGTAGCTGAAGCGGATGAGAGTGACGGTTCCTTTTTGAAACTGTCGCCGACGATTGCCGTGGTGACAAATATCGACAGGGAGCATATGGATTACTTTAAAAGTATTGAGGAAATAAAAGGCGCATTCCTTTCGTTCATGAATAAAGTCCCCTTCTACGGGCTGAATATCCTGTGCGGCGATAATCAATATATCAAGGAACTTATGCCAGATATACAGCGGAGATATATAACCTACGGCGTAAGTGAAGACCTCGATTTAGTGGCAAAGAATATAACAACAAAAGGAGTGAAATCACATTTTGAAGCCCTGTTAAACAAGAGGTCCCTCGGTGTTTTTGAAGTCCCGCTTATCGGCATACACAATATCTGCAACTGTCTTGCTTCCATCGCGGTTGCCAACGAACTCAAGGTCAATATGGACATTATCCGTGAGGCACTGAGAAATTTCAGCGGTGTGCACCGGAGGTTCGAACTTAAGGGCGAAATATCGGGAATCAGGGTCATTGATGATTACGGTCATCATCCTGCAGAAATAACAGCAACATTAAAGGCAGTAAAAGAAGCCATAATGCAGGCAACCTACAATGGACAGGGGGACCAGCAGGGCAAAGGGCCCGGGACAGACGCCGGGAGGCTGGTTGTCCTGTTTCAGCCGCACCGGTATACGAGGACACGCGACCTGCTTGGCGACTTTATCGACGCATTTGCCGATGCTGACAAAGTGGTTTTGATGGATATATACCCTGCCGGAGAAAAGCCCCTCCCGGGCGTTGATTCGGAACTTTTATACAGAGGGATAAAGGACACGGGGAAGGACATTGAATATATCGGGAACAGGGATGAGATAATTGGCTATCTTGATTCAGAAGTTAAGGAGAGGGACACGCTCCTTACCCTGGGCGCAGGAGACGTATGGAAAATGGGCGAAAAGTACCTGCGCATGAAAAGTGGACAATCCGGGCATCAAACCGGACAGACATGACATGAACGATGATGAGCTGAAAGGAATAATTGAGCCAGGGAGCTTTAGAGGAAAAATGAAATTCAGTGAACCCATGTCCCATCATACATCTCTGAAAATTGGAGGACCGGTTGATATCATGGTCTTCCCTGAAGATCCGGTGTCACTGAAAAATGTTCTTCTGGCTGCTGAAAAAGAAAAGATCCATTTCTTTGCTTTTGGGGCAGGTACAAACCTCCTTGTCGGAGATGAAAACATTGAA
The DNA here is from genome assembly GCA_041629615.1 of Thermodesulfovibrionia bacterium. GTDB lineage: Bacteria > Nitrospirota > Thermodesulfovibrionia > UBA6902 > UBA6902 > JBFKMY01. The sequence goes on from JBFKMY010000004.1 coordinate 8,996, forward strand.
GGTATTGCCATATCAATGAGGGAATTCAGGAGCATAGATTTTACCAGGGAAAGGGACGAACATACCGTTGTTTTGCATGTGGGCGCAGGAGTGCCCCTCGCAATGCTCGTGAACTTTGCGGCAAAGAACGGGTATTCGGGGATTGAGGGACTTGCCGGGATTCCCGGGTATGTGGGCGGCGCTCTCTATATGAACGCAGGGTCTTTTGGTATGGAAATAAAAGATGTAATTGTCTCTGTTGCTGTTATGAATATACACGGCGAGATTGAGATTCTCGGTAAAGAGGACCTGGTGTTTTCTTACAGGAGATCAAACTTTCCCGAAGGATCGATCATCCTCAGCAGCAATATCATTCTCAAAAAAGATGATCCTGCTGACGTTGAAAAGCGCACAAGGGATTTTTTAACAAAGAAGAAAGCTACGCAGCCTCTCGGGGAATTATCTGCGGGATGTGTTTTTAAAAATCCGGAAGGCGATTCAGCGGGACGATTGATAGATGCTGCAGGATGCAAGGGGATGAGGAAAGGCGATGCCGAAGTCAGTCAGGTCCACGCAAATTACTTTCTTAACAGGGGAAGGGCAACGTGCAGGGATTTTGAAGGACTTATGGATGCGGTGAAGGAAAAGGTCAGGAAACACAGCGGGATTGAGCTTGAACCTGAGGTCAGGATGTTACGATGAAAAGGCAGAACGCAGAATGAAGAATGAAAAATGGAGAATGAAGAATTAAAAATGAAAAATGCAGAATGATGATATTTGATTATGACTAAAGGGCTGGTTACAAAAAAGAGGATAGGGGTTTTAATGGGAGGGCTCTCTGCCGAGAGGGACATTTCCGTGAGGAGCGGACTTGCCATATATCAGGCGCTGCAGGAACGGGGATATGATTCTGTCCTCATTGACGCAGGGAAAGACATTGTTCAGGTCATGAAAAAAGAAAAAATAAAGGTCGCGTTCCTCGCGCTCCACGGCGGAACAGGAGAAAACGGGGCAATGCAGGGACTGCTTGATGTGCTGGGGATACCCTATACCGGGTCCGGTGTCCTGGCATCGGCCCTTGCCATGGATAAAGAGGCTTCAAAGAAAATATTCAGATATCATGACCTGTCAGTTGCGCCCTTTGTAATAGTAAAAAAGGCGAGGAGGAGTAAAAAAAGTAAAGCGGAAGAAGGAGAAATCGACAGTGCAGGGGCATATACGTTCCCTGATGTCCCATACCCCGGGTTTGAACTCCCGTGGGTTGTCAAGCCCTCTGCAGAGGGATCAAGTATTGGCGTCAGCATAATCAGGGAAGAAAGCGCTTTGCATCCCTGCCTGGAAAAGACCTTTCTGCTCGGGGAAAGAGTAATTATTGAAAAGTTTGTAAAGGGGAAAGAACTTCATATCGGAGTACTGGGAAATAAAGTGCTTGGAGGAGTAGAGGTGAGGTCTTCCCTGGAGTTTTATAACTATGAAGCAAAGTATACATCCGGACTGACTGAATATATCATCCCTCCGGAGGTTGATGAGGCTGCCTATGAGAATACAAAAAAAATGGCCCTTACCGCACATCGGGCCCTCGGATGCTCCGGTGCCACGCGCGTGGACTTTATTGTCGATGAGCGGAATACGCCATATATACTCGAAGTAAATACGCTGCCCGGTATGACTACAACAAGCCTGCTTCCCAAGATTGCCAGGGCTGCCGGACTGGACTTTAAAGATCTTATAGAGGAGATTATTCGACTTGCAGTCAAAGAAAAGGAATAAAAAACGCAAGGCAGTATGCAGACGCGGTGAGAACACAGCACTATTCTTCAAACGGGGGACCATTGCCCTCCTGTTTGTTGCCATCATTGCAGGGGCTGTACTGGGGCTGAAAATGCTTTCACGGCAATTCAATGTCAATGAAATCATGGTTTCCGGGAATTATCATCTTGACAGGGATGATATCCTCGGCAGCATGAGGATACATAAAGGACAGTCGCTCTGGAAACTCCAGTTTGAAGATGTCGAAAACAGGCTTAAGGAAAATCCATGGATCAAAAAGGTCGCATTCAGAAAACAGTATCCTGACAGGCTTGTGATAAAAATTCAGGAAGCTGAGCCGAAGGCGCTCTTAAGCATCAAAAAAGGGCTCTATCTTATTGACGGGGACGGGAGCGTCCTTGAACGGATACAGGGTGAGACCGTACCCTTTATTCCAGTGATAAAAAATATAAATACAAAAAACAGGAAGGGGATGAGCGAGGCATTAAAGCTGGTGGAAGTTTTGACCCGGAAGGATGATTTTATTGGCCGTGAGTCCATAGAAATCGGACTGGAGTCCTACGGACTGACCGTTAAGATAGACGGAGAATTTATGAAGGTCGGGTATGGAAGATATGGCGAAAAGTTTGAGCGATGGCGGGAGCTTGAACCGGAGATAAGAAAAAGAGGTGTGCCGATCAAGTATGTTGATCTCAGATTCAAGGACTCGGTGATTATAAAACCAATGAGAGAAAATACAGGAGAAAAATCGTCTTAGCCATGCACTTTGGATTTATTAAAGATATGTCCATGAAAAATGAAAGGCTTGTCGTCGGGCTTGATGTCGGCACTACAAAAGTATGCGCGGTTGTTGCAGAAGTGAACGCCGGCCGAAGGGTTCACGGGAGATGCACTGGCAGCGGACTTAATATAATTGGTGTCGGAACGGCCTCTTCCCGGGGTATCAAGAAGGGGGTCATTACGAACATTGAGAATATATCCGAGTCCATCAGAGAAGCTGTCCAGGAAGCAGAAAATGCAGCAGGAGTCGATGTAAAGGCCATTCATATAGGAATAACGGGAGCGCACATAGGCTGTATTTCAAGCCATGGGGTCATTGCGGTAAAGGAGAAAGAAATAGGGCAGAAAGAAGTAGAGAGAGTTATAGACGCTGCCAGGGCGGTTGCCCTTCCTTTTGACAGAGAAATGCTCCATGTCATTCCAGTAGGATTTAGCGTCAATGGTCAAAACGGCATTACTGATCCGCGCGGGATGGGCGGGGTCAGACTTGAAACGAAAGTCAGGATAATAACCGGTGCTGCAACGGCAATACAGAACCTGATCAGAAGCTGTCAGAAAGCGGGCCTAGAGGTGATAGACGTTGTGTTTCAGCCCCTTGCTTCGGCAGAGACGGTATTGACACCGGATGAGAAGGACCTCGGCGTGGCGGTTATTGACATTGGAGGCGGGACAACGGACATTGCCCTCTTTCATGAGGGGAGTATTTGTCATTCGGCGGTTCTGGCAATAGGAGGCAACAATTTTACGAATGACGTTGCGGTCGGACTGAGGATATCCGCACAGGAGGCCGAACACCTGAAGAAGACCTTTGGCTGTTCAATGCTGTCAATGGTGAAAGATAATGAACTCGTAGAAATAAGACATGCCGGCGGCACGATAAACAGGAGGATCCCGCGAAGCTATCTGGTTGAAATTCTTCAACCCCGTGCTGAGGAAATGTTCGGCCTTGTTAAAAAGGAGATAATGGAGAAGGGATTTCACAAGGACATGAATTCCGGAGTAGTTTTGACCGGCGGGGCTGTTTTATTGGAAGGGATGGACGTTATGGCTGAAAATATGCTTGAGCTTCCTGTGAGAATCGGGACGCCGGAATCTTATGAAGGGAGCGGGAATATTCCCTTCAGCCCGCTGCATTCAGCAGCAGTGGGGCTGGCGCATTACGCGGCAGAAGAGGAATATATGGATCCGGGGATCATCGGCGGCAGTCTGTTTTCCGGAATCAGGACAAAGATGAGAGGATGGTTCAAGGGCGCTTTCCGGTAGAGCCGGATTTGACTACGGAAGGAGCGCCGTGCTTGATAATATAAAAAACCAAAGGAGGTGTATATGCAGATATTTGATATGGAGGAAGTACAGAGCAAGTCCGCAAAAATCAAAATAGTCGGTGTAGGGGGAGGAGGAAGCAACGCGGTAAACAGTATGATAGCGTCCAGTCTTCAGGGTGTTGAGTTTATAGCAGTCAATACCGATGCCCAGGCCCTTGAGTCTTCACTGGCCCATCAGCGACTTCAGATCGGCAATTCATTAACAAAGGGTCTCGGGGCAGGGGCGAATCCCGAAATCGGAAAACAGGCGGCACAGGATGACAGGGACCTGATTGAAGACACACTGAAAGGTGCTGATATGGTTTTTGTTACCGCCGGCATGGGCGGAGGAACGGGAACCGGTGCGGCACCGATCGTTGCCGAGGCAGCACGGCAGCAGGGTATTCTTACGGCAGCGGTGGTGACCCGGCCATTTCTGTTTGAAGGCAATAAAAGGGCAAGAAATGCCGAACAGGGAATCAAGGAACTGAAAAAACATGTAGATGCAATCATTATTGTTCACAACAACAGGTTGCTGGATATTACCGAAAAGCATACACCGTGGCTGCAGGCGCTGAATCTGGCAAATGATGTATTAAGGCAGGCCGTACGGGGAATCTCTGACCTGATACTTGTGCCCGGGCTGATCAATCAGGACTTCGCGGATATCAGAACAATACTTGCAGACAGTGGAAGGGCACTTATGGGAGTCGGCTATGCCGAGGGAGATAACAGAGCAGTAAACGCGGCCAAACTGGCAATCAGAAGCCCCCTCTTGGAGGAGACCTCCATTGATGGTGCCAAAGGAGTCCTGATAAACATCACCGGAGGCTCCTCCCTGTCCTTTCATGAGGTGAATGAGGCGGCCAGCCTTATCCGGGAGGCCGTTGATGAAGATGCCGAGATAATTTTTGGCTCAGTGGTTGACCCTGATCTTGAAGACAAAATAGTGGTTACCGTAATTGCCACGGGGTTTGAAGAAAAACCAAGGACCGTATTGCCCTCATATGATAAATGGAGACCTGCGAGGGATGCAAATGCGGTGAAAAGCCCAGGCAGGGTTTTATCAAAAGACAATCTGAAGGACAACAGCGATCATTATCTTGATGTCCCCACGTTTATGCGGAAGAATGCTTTGAGTGAGAACAAGGAGATCAAGATAGTATAGTTTTCCCGTGTTGCAGCAGACGAATGATGAATATTCCCTTGTCGTAAGGAGGTATTCACCATGAGGTACCTATGCGGTTTTCGAATATTTTTATTCCAACATTGCGTGAAATTCCGGCTGAAGCAGAGGCAATAAGTCATATACTTATGCTGCGCGCCGGGTATGTGAGGCAACTTGCGGCAGGTCTTTACATTTATCTTCCGCTGGCATGGCGTGTTATGGAAAGAATAAACAGGATTATTAAAGAAGAAATGCATGCCATCGGTGCCCAGGAAATATCAATGCCGGCCCTTCATCCCTCTGAAATCTGGGAAAAAACGGGGAGGTGGGACGATATCGGAGATGAGATGTTCAGGCTGAAAGACAGGAGCGGAAGGGACATGTGTCTCGGCATGACCCATGAAGAAATAATAACGTGGCTTGCATCAATGGAGATACGTTCATACAGGGATTTGCCCCAGATGTGGTATCAGATTCAGACAAAATTCAGGGACGAAGCCCGGCCGAAAAGCGGTATTCTGAGGACCCGTGAATTTATTATGAAGGACAGTTACAGCTTTGACAGGGATGAGGAGGGACTTGAGAGGAGTTATCAGAAGCATGCAGAAGCCTATCACAGGATCTTCAGGAGGTGCGGTCTGAGATTTTATCAGGTCGAGAGTGACCCCGGAATGATGGGGGGTGCCACGGCCCATGAGTTTATGGCGCCGAGTGCTGCAGGCGAGGATATAATCGTTCGCTGCGTTAAATGCGGCTATGCAGCAAATGTGGAGCTCGCCCTGTCGGTCCCGACATCTCAAATCATAAGCAGTGATGAACGGGAACGGATTGTGGAGGACATTTCAACTCCGGAAAAAAGGACTGTTGTTGAAGTATCAAATTTTTTAAAGGTGCACCCGTCATGTTTTATCAAAAGCCTCCTGTTCATGGGCCCGGAAGGCCCCTTTCTCGCACTCGTGAGAGGCGATCAGGAGCTGCATGAAGGAAAACTTCAGAAAATTACCGGGAAATCCAGGCCGGCGCAAAAAGAGGAAATAAGAGATGTTCTCGGGATCGACGCCGGCTTCATTGGACCCCGGAATAATGCATTGAAAAAAATTGCAGACATTTCTCTGAAAGAGGGAGTGTATATATCAGGCGCCAACAGGGAAGGGTATCATACGAAAGGAATAAAACCGGGCGTCCATTTTGAAGCTGAATGGCATGATATTCATGTTGCCCGGGAGGGCAATGGCTGTGTGCGGTGCGGAGCAGCGCTTGTTGAAGAGAGGGTGATTGAGGCAGGGAATATATTTAAACTGGGGACAAAATACTCTCAGCCCTTGAAGGCAATGTACCTTGATGAGAACGGCAGGGAGATGCCCGTTGTCATGGGCAGCTACGGCATCGGCCCTGCCCGTATTGCTGCAGCTGCGGTTGAGCAGAATCATGATGCAGACGGCATTATATGGCCTGAGAGTATCGCCCCCTTTATGGTTGAAATTATTCCCCTCGCAGTGGAAGACAGGGAAATCATGGATACTGCGGATTCACTTTACAGGAATATAACGGACATAAATATTGACGTGCTCATGGACGACAGGGCCGACAGGCCGGGGGTGAAGTTTAAAGATGCGGATTTATTGGGGATCCCCTACCAGCTTATTGTCGGGAAAAAGGCCCTTAAGGAGGGCCTTGTAGAGTTAAAAATAAGGAGCACAAAAAAAATGGAACGGATCGCCCCTTCTGAAGCAGGTGCCAGAATTAAGACGCTTAGCAGCAGATTGTAGAGATGGTATGGATGTTGTCGAAAAGGAATGGACTTTGAGCTTCACAATCCCTTCCCTCTGATGAAAATCCCTTAAGTATAAGATATGAAAGGATAATTTGTGAGCGCTAAATATTATCTGCTGAATGGCCGATAAGATAATTGCTGCAATCACAGGGTAAAGGATGTTACTGCATTATATAACATGAAAAGCGACAAAATAACAAAAGAACAACTGCTCAAGGAATTAAATGCACAACGAAAGCGCGTGCTTCAGCTTGAAAAAACACTTAACTCACTGAACTCATTTGAAAAAGCTATTGAAACAATGCAGATCGGTGTTACGTTCACTGATTTAACAGGGAAAATAATCTACACAAATGAAGCCGATGCGAAATCGCATGGGTATACCGTTAAAGAATTAATAGGGAAAGACGTCCGGATATTTGCCCCCCCAAAGCTGTGGAAACCCATGAGGAAAGAAGAAATTAAAGCGATGAACAGCTGGAGAAGGGAAAGTAAGAACATAAAAAAGAACGGGATTCTTTTCCCCGTGGAACTGAAGTCTGATGTTGTCTTCAATAAAGAAGGTGAGCCTGTAGGTATCATAACAACCTGTGAGGACATTACGCTCCGCAAGAATATGGAGGAGAAAATACAAAACCTCTTAATTACCGACGAACTTACGGGACTTTTTAACAGGAGAGGTTTTTTTACCCTGGCGGAGCACCAGTTGGAAATAATCAAGAGGCAGAAAATAAAAACCTTTATTGTGTATGCGGACCTCGATAACCTGAAAGATATCAACGACAGGTTCGGGCACCAGGAAGGTGATCTGGCACTCGTAGAAACATCCAATATCTTAAAAACGTTGTTCAGAAAATCTGACATCATTGCACGCATTGCAGGGGACGAGTTTATCGTTTTCCCTGTGGGTGCAGCCGATGACAGCAGCGAAAAAATTACCGCCCGTATGAAAAAAGCCCTTGATAACTATAATGCAAACAATGAACGCGGATATGTAATTTCAATAAGCATTGGTGTGGCCTATTACGATCCAAAGGCCCCCTATTCCCTTGATGAACTCATAGCCATTGCTGACAGCCTGATGTATAAGCACAAAAAACTGAAGAAACATTAATGGCCCGGAGCACTATCCTTCCTGACAGGCAAGGACCGCGTAAAGGGATAGTGTGTCCCTATTGTTTCTCTCCGTCCTGCCCCGGTTCTTCTGTCTGCGGCTCTTCAGCCTGTTCCCAGGGAAGCGCGACGGAAGCGAGGTTCTCTTCGACGGTGACTACATTCAGTTCACCCTTTAACTTTTCAACGTATGAATCAAAAAGATTTTTTCTTTTTTCAGCAAGGATCTGCTTTTTGATCGATTCCGCGGACTGCTCGAAATTTGCAGGGGTGCCCTTTTTTATATCCGTAAGCTTTATAATGTGATAGCCAAAGCGGGTTTTTACCGGTTCGCTCACTTCTCCCGGCTTAAGACCGGCAGCTGCCTGCTCGAATTCCGGCACCATCTTTCCCCGGCTGAAATAGCCGAGGTCACCGCCTTTTTCCGCGGAGCCCTTGTCTTTGGAAAACTCCTTTGCAAGGGTTGAAAAGCTTTCTCCCTTTTTAATCCTTGCATGGATATCCTGTGCTTCTTTTTCCGTTTCCACGAGAATGTGGCTTGCCTTCAGCTGCGTGCCGACGGTAAACTTGTCCGCGTTCTGGTCATAGAAGGACTTCACTTCCGCATCATCCACAAATGTCTTTTCCTCAACTTCCTTCTTGAGGACCAGCGATACAAGGGTCATTTTTTCAAATTCCCTGACTTTGTCAAGGTATTCCTCATTATTATTAAGCCTCATTTTCAGTGCATGCTGATAAATGAGTTCTCTCTTGATTAATTCATCGAGAAATTTCTGTTTGCCTTCATCCCCCTGAAATTGGGTCCTGGCCCATTCAGGGATCCTGCTGATTTCCTTTAAAAAGTCATCCTCGGTAATGGGGGCCTTGTCTATTTTTGCAATAACAGGACTGTCTGATTTTTCTCCTCCCAGATTATCACAACCGGTCAGAACCAGAAAGAGACATGCTATTACGGCGGTATACAATAAACCATTTTTCATATGAATTCTCCTTGCGCTTTATTAAGGTCAGACTGTTTTATACCATAATGGATCAGGTATTTCAACAACGTACCGGCTCTTACGGCGTGGAGAGAAGGAACAGGGGTAATAAAAGGCAGGGGAAGGTATAAAGCAGCTATCTAAATGTAAAATTCATGCCACGGTAAATTGTTATAATATATGTATGAGAAAGAGACTGTACCTGAAAGTGGGAGACCGGGTCAATCACATCAATCACTCAACGTGGGGAGTAGGCGAGGTTGTTGAAGAAAGACATTCCAGTCTTTCCGGTGGTTTCTGTTTTGTAAGGGTTTTATTTGAAGATGGCACGGAGAGGTCATTCATAAACGACATGGAAAGTGCACATTGCTGCTATTATGCGGGGGTGAGGATCCTCTAGAAAAAGTCCTGATTCTCCTTCCCGTATTTCCCGTTGTGGATTTAAAGAGGGAAATATTTTTTTACAAAGGTCATCTCCCCTTCACGGCTTTTCACCCGTCTTTCAAGCCGTGCTTCAAGTATGGATGTCAGTATCTTCCTGAAGAGCGGTCCCGGCGCATAGCCCATCTGTTTGAGATCATTCCCCGTAAGCTCAGGCCTTATTTTTCTTAATTTGGTCAGATAGAGGGAAATGGCCTTTTTATGTTCCTGATCCTTGGTCCTGGCCATTGTAAAGAGAAGAGCAGGGATGTCGAGCGGCATGAGCGTGTAGTATATCTTCTTTTGAGAAGCTCCGTGCAGTTGGGACAGGGCCTTTTTCGATTGCTCGATGCCGTCAAGGATCTCCTTTCTCGCCGCAGGAGGGACAAAGAGTCTCTGCAGGGCCTCACGTCTTTCCACAGGTGTTAACTCATCAAGTAAAGCCATAAGGAAAAGATGAGATTTGTTTAACTCTTCCTCGAAGAAGAGGAGTTTGAACCACGTAAACGTTTCCTGTATGGATATGAATGTCTCCTCCAGTGTTTTTGAAATCGCAAGGCTGTGGTGGATAAATTTCAAGAGGTTGAATCTGGACAGCCGTTTAATTGCCCTGACCGGTTCTGTTTCGGCAAACAGCAGGTTCAGCTCATCATACATCCTCGTGCCGGACAATTTATCAAAGAGATTTATCCGCACTGCGGTCTTTATTAAATTCATTGTATGCTTGCTTATGGTGAAGCCGAACCGCTCTGAAAACCGTATGGCCCTGAAGGCCCGCGTCGGGTCTTCAATGAAGCTGAGGTTGTGGAGGATCCTTAATGTCTTTTCCTTGATGTCCCTCTGTCCGCCGAAATAGTCGATAAGCTTGCCAAAATGCTGCGGATTCAACATGACTGCCAGCGTATTGATGGTAAAATCTCTTCTGTACAGATCTTTCTTGATCGACGATGTTTCTACACGGGGCAGGGCCGCGGGGTATTCATAATATTCGGTTCGCGCAGTGGCTACATCAAATTTCAGAAAATCCGTTACTACTACTGCAGTCCCAAACCGTCTGTGCGTTTTGACCCTGGCATTGAGCTTTTTGCCGAGGGCCTGCGCAAAGGTTATGCCGTCTCCTTCGATGACGAGGTCTATGTCAAAATTAGATTCACCCCGCAGCAGATCCCTCACAGAACCTCCTACAAGGTATGCCGCATATCCAAGGTTGCTGGCAACGTCGCCTGATAATTTCAGGATAGTGAAAATGTCCTCTGGAAATCTGGATTTCAGTACAGGAGAAAGGTCTTTCCCCGGAGAAGGTTTTTCCGTCATCTTCTCTCTATTGGAAATCCTGCTTTTTCGCAACAGACTTTCATACAGTGACCGTAAAAGATCGGTGCGTGTAATTGCCCCTGCGATGGTACCGTTATCAACGACGGGCATAAATTTCCGGTTTTGCTCTATCATCAGAGACTCGATAATATTTATTGACGTTGACGGCGAGACGGTAGGGGGGTCTGTTGTACAGAATTCCGAAATCCTGCTCTTGCCAAAACCGTGGAAGAGGGCCTTTTCGACCACTTCCCTGGAAATGACTCCGTAAAATTCACTGTTCTTCAAGACAGGCAGCACATTTACTGCGTACCGGGTCATGGTTTTTTCTGCAGTTTTAATGGTCCTGTTCCAGGGAATACTTATAACCGGACTCGTCATAATATCCTTTGCTGTTTTGGACGGGTGAATTTTTTTCTGCATAATAGTTAAAAGCGCGTCTTCGGTTTCTTCCAGTGACTTGTTTCTCACAACCGCAGAGGCTGCCTGGGGATGGCCGCCGCCGCCTATTTCATGCAGCACTTCCGACACATCTATTTCCGGAGTATGGCTCCTGGCAATGACCTGCACCCTGTCCTCCATCATTATGACGATAAATATGGCATCCACATCATCCATTTCCTTGAGTTTATGGGCAAGAAAAGCGATATCGCCGATATAGGTTTCTCTGGAGGCCCTGGCGATTTTTATCCGTATGTCGTGAATTACGTAGTCTTTTGCCGTCTGTATCAGTTCGTTAAGGAGGTCGATTTCCTCCGGGCCGAGTTCCCGTGTGAAAAAGCTTGAAACAATTTTAAGGTTGGCCCCTTTTTTAAGCAGGTATGCAGCGGCGGTCAAATCCCGTATGGTAGTGGAAGGGAAAATGAGCGAACCTGTTTCCTCGTAAATACCCAGCATGAGGAGCGTGGCCTCGACAGGAGAAAGGGGTATTTTGTCCCTTTGGAGCATCTCTGCGAATATGGTTGTTGTGGCGCCGACATTCTCGATGACCTCCTGATGTCCCTTGATATCACCATCAGTAAAAGGGTGGTGGTCAAAGATATGAATTATCAGGCCGTCTTTACCCAGAATCTCCGAGAATTTTCCGATCCTGTCCGGGTTTTTGACGTCAACAAGAATGAGCCGGGTGATTTCCTGAAAATCAATGTCCCTGAGTCTTTTAAATTTCAGCGGTATGTGCGCTGCCGCCAGAAAGTCACGGACATTTTTTTCCTGCGAACCGGGGAAGACAACCATTGCCTCAGGATAATATTTCCTGGCTGCTGCCATAGAGGCGAGGCCGTCAAAATCGGCATTCAGATGGGTTGTAATGATGTCCATGTACTCATTATATAGGGTGGGGAAGGTGTGTTCAAGAAAAGAAACAGAAAATGAGCGTTATGCGGGGACAGCAGGGGTGCGCTGCAACGCACCCCTGTGCTGTTTAGCTGTTTTTCTCAAGGAAAAGCTTAAGGGCATAGCTCCTCTGGGGATGGCGCAACTTTCTTAATGCCTTTCCTTCCAGTTGCCGTATACGTTCCCGGGTGACATTGAAATGTCTCCCCACTTCCTCGAGGGTATGAGAGACATCGTCTCCTATGCCGAAACGTTTCCTGATGATCTCTGCTTCTTTTCTCGTCAGAGAATCAATGACTTTTCTGATTTGCGTCTTCAGTTCCTGATGGATCACCATGTCGAGGGGAATGAGTGATGCCTTGTCCTCCAGAAAGTCTTCCAGATGACTGTCTTCATCGCTTCCTATAGGCGTTTCCAGAGATATTGGTTCCTTGCAAATCTTCATGATGGCCCTCACCTTATCAAGAGAAAGCCCCATATGTTCCGCAATTTCCTCTGTCCTGGGCTCTCTTCCGAGCTCCTGCACAAGATGTTTAGAGACCTGCGTGAGCTTGTTGATGGTTTCTATCATATGAACAGGAAGCCTTATCGTCCTTGCCTGATCTGCCAATGCTCTTGTAATGGACTGCTTTATCCACCAGGTAGCATAGGTGCTGAATTTATAGCCTTTCCTGTAGTCAAACTTGTCAACCGCCCTCATTAAACCAATATTGCCCTCCTGAATGAGGTCGGACAGCGTGAGCCCTCTCCCGATGTATTTTCTTGCTATACTGATTACAAGTCTCAGGTTCGATTCAGTGAGCTGTTTTTTCGCAAAATTGATGTCCCTCTCACTCTGATGAATGAGATGTAATGCCTTCTCGACTTCAGCCCCTTTAAGGCCCAGTCTTTCTTCCAGTTCGGTCATGTCTTTCAGTGTTTTTTTATGGATTGAAGAAGTCCTGGATGCATTTTTTATTTTTTTATCCGGCTTCTGGACATTATTCCTGACAGGAACCGTATTTGCTGAAAGGGAAAGATACTGTCCGGCCATGTTCTTCCATTGATTCAACAGGTCCTCAATTATTTTCTCTTTCAGGTGGAGGGCAGTAACTATACTGAATATTGTCGCACCCATTTCCTCTATCCGGATGTTTGCTTTCTCTCTGCTGCGCCTGTCTGCTTTTCTGTCCGATACATGCTGCATCAGGGAGTCCCTTTTCCTGACAATATGTCTTAACGGCTTGATTGTCTTTAATACAACTTCCTTGATGCGGGCCCTGTCATCTTCGGATATGTCCCGTAGCCGAATCCCTGCCTGCGGCTGCTGCCGGGACAGTGTTGATACATTGTTTCCCCTGTTCAGCTGAGTCGTGTCGATTTTTTCAATGGCGCATATATTGCTTAATGACACATTCTTTCCATTAAGCAACCCGGGAATATCGAGTATTCTTTCAAGGACAAAGGGGGCCTGAAAAAGTACCCTTTCAATTTTTTCCCTTGCTGCTTCCATGTTCCGGGCAATCTCTACTTCCCCCTCCTTGGTGAGAAGGGCGAGGGACTCCATGTCCCGAAGATACATTTTGATCGGGTCATCCGATATATAGTTCATTGCGGGAGTAATTCTTCTTGCTCCGCGACCGAAATTTTCCCTGCTCCCGTATGGAGCATCATCGTACGTGTCATCTTTAACTTCAGTGTGGTCTAACTGTTCTAACATGTATCCTCCCCTTTGCAATATGTATGAGGTTATCTTTTTTGGGTGAATTTAATTCTGCAATCTCAGCATATATTTTAAAGCCATCACCTTTGAAGAACTCTTTGCTTTCTTCATAATAAAGCGGATTCCACAGGTCTTCCATTGACTGAAGGATGACTGCTTCTGCAAGGCTTTTGCACCCCATATTTACTCCTTTCGGTGATAATATATGCCTGCATTTTTGAACTGCTTAAATATGAAAATGAATTTTTTATGCTTTTTCCCCGGGCCCTTCACTCCGGCCTCACCATGTTTTCATAAGGTTTTAGCAGGCCGGATTTTCTTCTGAAAATTTCGCACGATTCATAATTATTACTGCAATAATAAATTGCCGGGTTTATATTTCTGCTATTCAGATCAAAACAGTAACACTCACGTAAAGGATTTTTTACAAGCGGGCATAACCCTCTTTTACTTTTAGGGGACATGAATATCTTCTCCTTGAATCACAGGCTTTTGTCACGAAATACATTCATTTTTATTTCCTGTTATGATTACCGGAAATGATTACTCTCATATGTTATGAAAAATTATTGAGCAGCTGTACTGTATCA
>JBFKMY010000005.1:0-19267 GCA_041629615.1 Thermodesulfovibrionia bacterium
CTTTCAGTCAAAGTATTATCTTCCCTTATGTTGATATATAAGGGTAGTTCCTGCCTGTATGGGTCTTTGACAGGCATAGGTATCATCAGAAATGCTTCGGGGGAAAGCCCTCGACGGGCTTCCCCCCGCATACGATAAATCGCAAGTTCGCGACAGTATTACTGGCTCCCGGGGAGGGACTCGAACCCCCGACCTGGTGGTTAACAGCCACTCGCTCTGCCGGCTGAGCTACCCGGGAACACTCTCTATTCTACTCGGATTGCGACTTTTCTGCTTCTTCTCCTGCTGCTGCGGACTCTTTCTGGAGATGTTCCCACTGCGCGTCAACATATTCCTGGGCCTGTTTAAGCATCCACTCGTTCTCCGGGGCAAACATGTGCTTAAACCTGCCCTGGGGCTTCAGGAAGTCAACGAGGGGTTTCTTTTCTTTCGGTTTAACAGTAATTTTCAGAACACCGTTTTCAATTTCATAGAGCGGCCAGTAGCATGTCTCAACAGCGAGTTTGGAAAGGGTGATGGCATCATCTGTCCTGCTGCGCCATCCGCGGTTGCAAGGAGAAATGACATTCAGGAACTTCGGTCCCTTGATTTCAAATGCCTTCTGCACCTTTTTCATCAGGTCCATATAGTTTCCCGGCGATCCCTGGGCTACATAGGGGATACCGTGAGCAGCCATTATTTTCGTGAGGTCTTTCCTGTTCTGCAATTTACCCGGAATTACGTCTCCGGCAGGGCAGGTTGTTGTATTTGCTCCGAAAGGTGTTGCACTTGAGCGCTGAATCCCGGTGTTCATGTATGCGCCATTGTCATAACAGACATACATCATGTCATGTCCCCGCTCCATGGCGCCTGAAAGGCTCTGAAACCCGATGTCATAGGTCCCGCCGTCACCTCCGAAGGCGACGAATTTGACATTCCTGTCTTCAAGTTTACCCTGCTTGACCAGCGATTTGTACATTGCCTCTACCCCGGATATCGTGGCAGCGGCGTTTTCGAAGGCACTGTGGATCCAGGGGATTTTCCATGCAGTGTATTCCTGGATGCATGAGGACACCTCGAGGCATCCTGTAGCATTCGATGCGATAATGGGGTAGTCGGTCGCCATAAGCACCTGCTTGACAACGATCGGTGCCCCGCAGCCCGCACACATCCTGTGACCGTGTACAAACCGGTCTTCTCCCTTTGCAAGTTCTCTTAATCTGAGTGGTTTAGTTGTCATATTTATCTCTCCTGTAAGCTATCAGCCGTCAGCTCTCAGCTGTCAGCTTTATTCTCTGACACCGATGTACTCTTTAATGGTTTCGACTTTTCCGGTTTCAGCAACCTGTATCAGCTCGTCCAGTACATGTTCTGCCTGGTCGGGGAGGTAGTCTCTTCCGCCGAGGCCGAAGATCTTGTTAATCATGGCAGGCTTGCTGTCCATGGACAGGACCGCACCGGTTATCTCCGAAAATAACGGTCCATAGCCGCCAAAGGAGTCCGCCCTGTCAAGAACAGCTATTGCTTTCACATGCTGCAGTGCTCCTGCGATCTCTTTATAAGGGAAGGGCCTGAACATCCGGGGCTTCAGAAGGCCGACCTTTATTCCCCTGTCCCTGTACTGGTCGATTATATCTTTGGTAGTACCTGCTGCGGAGCTCATGACAATGACCGCCATTTCAGCATCTTCAAGCCGGTATGTCTCAAAGAGGCCGTACTTTCTTCCGGTCATCTTTTCAAACTCAGCTGCAACATCGAGCACAACTCCCGCTACCTTTGTCGTGACTTCATGCTGGGCCCTTTTATACTCATGATACATATCGGTCAGGATCAACGGGCCGTAACTCTTGGGGTGGTCCAGATCAAGCAGCGGATTTACTGCCACGAATTTTCCTACGAACTTCTGTACCTCTGCATCATCAATGTATTCAACTCTTTCGATGGAGTGGCTGACGATAAAACCGTCCAGACAGACCATTGCGGGAAGTCTGATCTCAAGGTGCTCGGCGATCCTGAAGGCCTGGACCGTATTGTCGTATGCTTCCTGCGCATTCTCGGAATACAGCTGAATCCAGCCTGTGTCGCGCGCGCCCATGCCATCGGAATGGTCACCATGAATATTCAGGGGTGCTGAAAGCGCCCTGTTTACCAGAGGCATGACGATCGGAAGCCTTGTTCCTGCTGCGATATAGAGCATTTCCCACATGAGTGCCAGTCCCTGTGATGACGTTGCGGTGGCTACCCTGCCGCCGGCAGCTGCCGCGCCTATACAGGCGCTCATGGCACTGTGCTCGCTCTCTACCAGTACCAACTCTGTATCTACCTTCCCGTCTGAGACAAATCCGGAAAACCTCTGCATCAGGTCAGTGGCAGGGGTAATCGGGTATGCAGCGCACACATCAGGGTTGATCTGCTTCAGGGCCTGTGCGCACGCTTCATTTCCTGTAACGGCGACTATCTTACCCATTATTTGCCCTCCTCTTCCATTACTATAGCTTTCTTGCCCTTTTTGCCGGGGCATTCGAGGGCACAGATTCCGCAGCCCTTGCAGTATTCATAATCAAAATCTTCTCTTTTTCCTTCAGCATTTACCTTCACCGACATATCCGGACAGTACATCCAGCAGAACATGCACTGAATGCAGTTTTCTTCTATCCATTTCGGTCTCATGGACCTCCATGTTCCCGTCTTGAATTTGGCGGAACTCCCGGCCTCCAGTACAACAGAGCCCTGAGGAAGCGTCTCCCAGTATTTCTTGCTCATCCTTCCCTCACCTCCTCATAGCCGCGCCTGGTGGCAGCAAGGTTGCCGTCAATGATCTTCTGGGCAAACTTTTTTCCAAAGCTCTTTTTTACGTTCTCCAGAAGGGTGTCCATGTCCACAACACTGGTTGCCCTGCAAATGGCGCCCAGCATCGATGAATTCGGGAGCGGCCTTCCAAAACAGTCTATGGCAATTTTTGTAGCGTCAACTGCATATACTTTCTGGGTGTCACCGGCCTTGAGCTTTTTTCTGACCTCTTTCGGGTCCTTTGACGTGTTTACAATAAAAATTGCATCCTCGGGCGCGCCTTCCGTTACATTTACGGCGTCTATCAATGTCGCATCAGCAATACTGACCACTTTCGGATGAAGGACCGGTCCGTACATCCTTATTACATTTTTACTTATCCTGTTAAACGCCCTGATCGGCGCCCCTGCTCTCTCAGGACCGTATTCAGGGAATGCCTGAACATATCCTCCTCCACTCAGGCAGGCGTCTGCCAGGACCTTGGCAGCAGTGACAGTCCCCTGTCCGCCGCGACCGTGCCAGCGAATCTCAATTGATTTTGCCATAGCGTTATCCTCCGAAGTCCTTATTAAGAATAATTAAAAAGGTGCGAACGTTTACTATACTTAATATCAATTTTATTTTCAAGATATTATGCAGTATTGTCCTGCAGTGAATTTGCTGCCTGTTTATTGCTGAGCAGGGATATCCTGTCCGGTTCCGGATACGGGCTCAGTGTCCTGAGATATGTTGTCTTCAAAGAGATGGTCTTCTTCCAGGTAGGTTTCTTCCTGAAAGGGGGCCTCTTCTAACGGGGCCTGGTCTTCCCAGTCCTCTGTATCTTCCGACAGTTCATTGAATTCCTCCCCGTAGGTTTCAAGGTCTTCATGCTCTCTGTACTCTTCCTCACTGCCGTCATCCTGTTCCTGATATTCTTCCTGATAGTATTCGTCATCCGGGGGCTGCATATATTCGTCCTGTGCCGCTGTATCGTCCTGCTCCTGAAATTCCTCCGGGTGCATATCAGATTCCTGTTGCTCTCCCTGCTCTTCCAGCTGGAATACCTGTTGCTGACCCCCTTCTTCAGGTTGAGCATACAGATTGCCTGCGAAAGACAACAGTGAGCCGGTGATCAGTACCAGGAACATTCTCAGGACATATGAACGAGTCATCGAGTCACTTTCCCCTGTATGCGCCGCATTATGCAGCCAGATCAAATCGTCCTTCTTCATTCAGTGATAATGTCCATTATATCAAAATTAAAAAGAAAAATATCTTGCATCTTTTTATATACACGTGTAACAATCTCTTATGTCCAGGAAAATCGTCATTGATATTGAAACGATAGGAAAGGAATTTCACTCCTTTGACGAACCGACCAGGGAATATCTCCTTAAATATGCTGCCAATGAAGAGGAAATACAGGCGGCTAAAGATGGACTCGGATTTTCACCGCTTACAGGCGAGATAGTTGCCATCGGTATGCTTAATCCTGATTCCGGCCGCGGTGCCGTTTATTATCAGTCACCGGAAGTCCCGCAGGACATGCTCGAAGAGGATGGAATAGAGTATGTGGCCGACACAGAGGCGGGCATTCTCAATAAGTTCTGGGAGGCGGTGCGGCACTATGATCAGGTCATAACTTTCAATGGCAGGGGATTTGACGCGCCCTTTCTTATTCTTCGTTCCGCAATACATGAAATACGGCCGACCAAGGAACTGATGCCCAACCGGTATAACCTGTCCCATTGTGACCTTATTGACGTGCTCACCTTCTACGGGGCGGTCCGCAGGAAGTTCAGTCTGCATATGTGGTGTAATGCATTCGGTATAAAAAGCCCGAAGGAGGAAGGGGTCACAGGGCATGAAGTCCCTGAACTTTTCAGACAGCAGCAATATCTTACCATTGCGAGATACTGCGCCGGTGACCTGTATGCCACAAAGAAACTGTATGAGTTCTGGGAAAAATACGTAAAATTCTCTCCGGTGCGCTAGCGTGCGGCGCCCTTCCCTGTGTCCTGAACAATTGAAATAATATCCGCCTTATTAATATAATAGATTTCTTTTAGAAAAGATTAATCATCAACCCTGATAATGCAAAAAATTGCGCTCATAATCGGCGGCAGCCGTGGAATCGGACGTGCGATATCATTGCGCCTTGCCCGGGCGGGATTTACGATCTGGCTTGCGTACCGGAGTAACCACAGGGCCGCGGAAAGCGTGAGGAAGGAAATTGAAGCCCTTGGCGTAACGTGCGATTTAATCCCCTTTGATGTTGCGCAGTATGAGGAAACCAGGGCTGCTCTGGAACCCAGAGTAGAGGACGCGGCGCCCGATGTGCTTGTGTATAACTCAGGGATCAGCCGTGACAATTTAATGGTCTGGATGACAAAAGAAGAATGGGATTCTGTGTTGACCACCAATCTGGACGGGTTCTTTAATGTAACGCGTACCGTCATATTTTCAATGCTGAGGGCAAGGAGAGGGCGTATTATAGTCGTTTCTTCAGCATCGGGACAGATCGGACAGCCCGGACAGGTCAATTACTCTGCTTCAAAGGCCGGATTGATCGGCGCTGCAAAGGCACTGGCCCGCGAAGTCGGCAAGAAAAATATTATCGTCAATGTCGTTGCCCCCGGTTTTATCGAAACGGAAATGACGGAGCATCTTCCAAAAGCAGAGGTCCTTCCTTTAATTCCCGTCAACCGCCTTGGAACGTCTGAAGACGTGGCGTCTGTGGTGAATTTTTTGTGCACAGAGGAAAATATGTATATCCACGGACAGGTAATCGGCATTAACGGCGGACTTTCAATGTAGCACCTGCACCCCTTTTTAAAGAGAGCCTATGGATAAGTATGATGACATAGTTGTCGGAAGCGGTATCAGTGGCATGACAATGGCCCTTATACTCGGCATGAACGGCCGAAGGGTGCTCCTGGTGGAGAAAAATCCCATTATGGGCGGTTCCGTGGCGCGCTTTCATAAGCAGGGAATCCCCTTTGATACAGGCTTTCATTTTACCGGGGGACTTCAGGAAGGCGGGATATTACATGATATCCTTCTGGTGCTGGGCATGAGCGATTTGATCGAACCGATATTTCTTTCGCAGGACCGCGCAAACTCTTTCTTTTTTGAATCAGAAGGCAGGCAGTATGACGTCCCCTACGGGATTGCCAATATCAAGAATAAATTCAAGGGATACTTTCCGGGGGAAGCCTCAGCAATTGACAGGTACTTTCAAATGGTCCAGCATGTATGCGATAACACGCCGTCCATGGACCTGAGAAAGATATTCTCTCAGCAGCATACGCTTGAGGAGGATTTTGTTTCCCTCGAAGAGGGACTGACGGGACTGACGCAGAACCGGGTTTTAAAGGGCCTCCTGTCAGCGTTGGCAATGTGTTACGGAGTAAGGCCTGATGAGGTGTCCTTTGCCAATCACATCAGGATGTGTCAGGGCCTCTACCAGTCCGTTGCCCGCGTAAGGAACGGCGGGGCTGCGTTTATCAGTGCCTTTGAGAAAAAATTCAGGGAATACGACATAGACATCTGCTGCAAAAGGCACATTGTTGAGTTTGCCGATATCCATAACAGGAAAGCCCGGCGGTTTGTCCTGAACAGGGGGGAAGAAATTTCAGCTGAAAATTGTATTCTTGCGGTCCATCCCGCTGAAATCCTGAAAAGTCTGCCCGAAAAATATGTAAAAAAGGCATTTGTCAACAGGGTGTCTTCCTTTGAGTCATCGTCAGGGTTTTTCTCTGTTTTTGCTGTCCTTGAGTCCGTCAATGGAGCAACTGACAGTGAATCTTCCATTTATTCAATCTTTCCCCATTGTGATGTTAACAGGCTGCTTGACCCTGCAAACAGAGAGGACACGGCCCTGGTAATTATGGGGTCTACGGAACAGGCAGGAGGGAGAAGCTATCACACCATAAACGCCTTTGAACCCTCCTTTATTGAACATGTTGAACAGTGGAAAGACACAAAAACCGGCAAACGACCGGAGGATTATCAGGACTATAAGAAGGGCAGGGTCGACAGTATAATCCGTCGTATCCTGAAGGTGTACCCCCGCTATGAAAACCACCTGAACGTAATAGATTCAGCTTCGGTCCTTACCTTCAGGGACTACCTCAACAGTCCGGACGGGTCCGCCTATGGCATCAAACAGAAAATGAATCAGATAAATCTTATGGGGAAGCTTCCGCTGCATAATCTCTATGCAACCGGACAAAGCGCCCTCCTGCCGGGAATTATCGGCGCCATGATGTCTTCCTTTATTGTTGCAAGGTCCCTGCTGGATGAGGGGAAGTATAATACGTTCCTGCTCAGGAATTTGCGTATATGAAAGATTTGAAAAGAGTTGTGATAACCGGGGCCGGCGTTATTTCTCCATTGGGGACCGGGGTGCCTTCTCTTATCGAAGGCCTGGAGTCCGGAGTGAGCGCTGTATGTCATATGGATGAATGGTCCCGTTATTGCGGGATGAACAGCCATGTTGCTGCTCCGGCGGAATTGCGGGATGAAAAGAAAATTCCCCGGCAGCTGAGGCGTTCAATGGGGCGCATGAGCATTTTTGCTGTACAGGCGGCCGGGCAGGCACTGGCCGATTCAGGCATCCATTTGTCTGATGTACGCGCAAACAGAACGGGCTGCATAATTGGTTCTACGACCGGGAGCGCCATCAGCATCAGCAAGGCCTTTGAAACAATGCTTTTTGAAAAGGACCTGAGTCTGCTTCCGGCTTCAATGTTCTTTCAGTGCATGTCACATACTGCATCCATGAATGTCTCCCAGTACCTGGGGCTGACCGGCCGGGTAATGGCAACATCAGCCGCCTGCGCCTCTTCCCTGCAGGCGATCGGTACAGGATATGAACTGATCAGTGCGGGAAAACAGGATGTGATGTTCTGCGGCGGGGCTGAAGAGCTTCACCCATCAGTTACAGGGTCCTTTGATGTGGTCTTTGCAGCATCATCAAAATACAATGATACCCCGCGGAAAACGCCCAGGCCTTTTGACAGGGCGAGGGACGGGCTGGTATGCGGAGAGGGAAGCGGCATTGTGATTCTGGAAGAATATGAACATGCGCTCCGAAGAAAGGCAAAAGTGTACGCGGAAATAACAGGCTACAGTACGTGCGGGAGCGGGTCCCACATCAGCCAGTCAGATGAGCGGTCGATTATTCAATGCATCACCGAGACATTAGACAGCGCGCACATTGGGTGTGATGACATTGACTATATAAGTGCGCATGCAACGGGAACAGTTCAGGGGGACAGGGAGGAGGCATCGGCCATAAGGGGGCTTTTCGGTGGAGGTGTTCCTGTCAGCAGTCTCAAGGGGAATATAGGCCATACCCTTGGTGCTTCGGGTGTCATAGAGTTGATAGCTTCCTTATACATGATGGAGAAAGGGGTTATATATCCGACCCTCAATCTTGAGGACGTCAGCCCGGACTGCGCGGGAGTCGGGCATGTTATGAAACCGGTGAAAAGAAAGATCAATACGGTATTAAAGAACTGCTTTGCCTTCGGGGGCATCAATGCGGCACTGGTCTGTAAAAGACATGAGGGATCATCTCCCGCGTGATCATAATCTCATTGTCTTTGTGTAGTATAATAAAGGGTATTTAATCAATGTTCACAGGGAATTATTTTTCCGGCGGATATCGTGTTTCACTTCAGGAGGATAAATGAACGAGCAGGAAATTGTTGATATTACCAATAAAGTCTTTGAAGATGCCTTTGAAATAGAAAAGGACAGATTGCAGCCCGAAGCTCATATATTTACAGACCTCGGTCTGGACAGCCTTGATATCGTGGATCTGGTAGCAGCGCTTCAGAAAAGTTTCGGGGTCAATATCAGGAATGAGGAGCAGGTAAGAAACATAAGGACCCTGCAGGACATTTATCAGTTTATTTCTGCCATAAAAAAAGAAGAGACAGAATGAATTATGTGAAGCTCTTCGTATTTAATTTTTATTCCTGTGTCTTCTTCCTGATATATTCTGCTGTATGCATTCCTGTGTTGGCAATTCTCGTTGCCTTTATGTCATTGTTTATGAATCATCGCGCGACAATGAAGCGGTTTCGCAGGGCCATAGCCTGGTGGGGAAGGGGCATTACGCTGATTCCTTTCCCGTTCATTAAGGTAAACTACGAGAATCATTCAGGAGAGGCTTCCGGGGGGCCCTGTATTATTGTCTGTAACCACAGGAGTGCATCAGACGGTTTTCTCATGTCCCTGCTTGACATGGAAGTGGTGCAGGTAGTCAACATATGGCCTTTCCGGATTCCCGTGATCGGTTTTTTTGGCCGGGCAGCCGGATATCTGAATATAAGGATGATGAAGCCTGAAGAGTTTTTTGAAAGGGCCCTGCTCCTGCTGGGGCAGAATGTCTCGATTATTTTTTTTCCTGAGGGGACCCGCTCGGTGACCGGAAAACTGGGCAGTTTCCACAGTGCCGCTTTTCGCCTTGCACTGAAATCAAGGGCCCCGATAGTACCGCTCTGCATCTCCGGAAGTGAAACCATCCTTCCAAAGGGCTCCCTCCTGCTGAGGCCGGGAACTGTCAGGGTGCGGAGGCTGCCTGCTATTACATGGAGTGAATATAAGGAATTAAGTGTATATACGCTGAAAAACAGGGTGAAGGAAATTATCGGCAGTGAACTTGCTTTAATGGAACAGGGGGCATGATGGATTTTTATTCGCACAGGGGGATCGAATTTTCCGGACCCCGGAAAATTCGGGAGGCCCAGGAAAGGCTCTTTAAAAGCCACATTGCGTATATTACTGAAAATTCTCCCTATTACCGGAGGACTTTAAACGGTCTGAATATACACAATGCCACGCTTGATGCGTTATCTGACTTCCCCTTTACCGACAAATCCGCAATCGAGCAACACAATGAGGAACTGCGTGCCGTACCCATGTCCAGCATCAGAGATATCGTCCTGTCTTCAGGAACAACGGGAAAGCCTACAACCATAATGTATACTGAAAATGATCTGAAACGTCTTGCATATAATGAAGAGATCTCGTTTGCTGGATGCGGTCTTACATCAGAGGACATTGTCCTGCTTACCTGTACCATGGACAGATGCTTTATTGCCGGACTGGCATATTTCCTGGGGCTAAGGGAATTAGGGGCTGCGGCGATCAGGAACGGCCTCAGCAGTTTCGCAAGCCATATGGACATCATACAAAGGATGAAGCCGACAGCAGTGGTCGGGGTGGCGTCATTTGTACATAAATTGGGCCGGTTCCTGAAGGAAAAGGGCATAGATCCGGGACAAACGGGGATAAATAAAATCATTTGTATTGGTGAACCGTTACGGGACAGACAGATGGCCCTGTTAAAAGTGGGACAGTACCTGGAGGAGGAATGGAACGCCAGGGTTTTTTCCACCTATGCGTCTTCCGAAACAATTACTACATTTTGTGAATGTATGGCCCAGAAAGGTGGACATCTCCACCCTGAACTGGCTATTGTAGAGATAGTCAATAACGAAGGCCGGACACTTCCTGCGGGCGAAACAGGTGAGATTGTTGTGACGACTCTTGGGGTTGAAGGGATGCCCCTGCTTCGCTTCAGGACCGGGGACATCAGCTTCCTGATTGATGGGCCCTGCGAGTGCGGAAGGTATTCACCCCGTCTCGGTCCGATATTGGGACGAAAGAAACAAATGATTAAATACCGCGGGACCACACTTTATCCTCAGGCTGTTTACTCTGTGCTTGACGGGATTCCGGAGATTAATGAATACTATATTACGGTGAGCAGTGATTTTGACCTTTCGGATGTGCTGAGCGTACATGTTTCTGTCACTGGTGATGCATGTTCACGTGAACGTATTGGTGACATGCTTCAGGCAAGGCTGCGGGTAAGGCCTGAAGTGGTAATCATGGGTGACGAAGAGGTAAGGAAGCATATCCTGCCGGGCAACTCGCGAAAAATAAACCGGTTTATTGACAGGAGAAAGAGTTAAACGATGATATGCCAGAAGCGAATTTTCGGAGCGGAATTTTCCAGAAAGGAAATCAAGGAGACGTCAGGCAGCGACAGAATTCTGTCCATGGAGATTGAATTTAATCGTAGCTGCAATTTTAACTGCATCTACTGTTACGTACAGGACGATTCGCAGGGCAGAAAAGAATTGACAAAAGAAGAGGCCCGGGATGTGCTTGATCAGGCCAAAGAATTAGGGGCGAGAAAGATCATTGTCCTCGGTGGTGAACCGATGCTCTGTCCCCATATTTTTGAAATGCTGGACTATATGCGAAGGCAGGAGATGGAGATAGAGCTGTTCACAAATGGCACCAGTATTTCGGAGGAAGCGGCAAGGAAATTGTCAGATCTCGGCGTTGTGGTTGTTCTTAAGATGAATACGAAGAATGAAAAACTGCAGGACATCCTCTCGGGCAGAAATGGTGCTTTTAAAAATATTCATGGCGCCTTTGTAAACCTGAAAAATGCCGGGTACACCGAACATGCTCAAATGGGTGTCAGTACGATCATATGCCAACAGAATTTTGATGAACTCACCGATATGTGGCAGTGGCTGAGAGACCAGAAGATTAATCCCTATTTCGAAATGATCACGCCTCAGGGGAACGCCAGAGGAAACAGCATGCTTGAGGTTGAACCGTTCAGGGTCAATGAGTTGTTTGAGCGTATTGCGCGCATTGACCGGGAAAAGTACGGGTACAACTGGAAACCGCAGCCGCCTCTGGTCGGAGGGCAATGCATGCGGCATCAGTTCTCCTGCGCGGTAAATGCCTACGGGGATGTTCTGCCCTGTATCGGGGTAACATTGCCTGTTGGAAATATAAGGCAGTCGGGGCTTGCGGATATCCTCAAAGACAGTGAGGTGATCAGGGACCTCAGGAACTATCAAAACACCATAAAGGGGCCGTGCGGTAAATGCGAGAGGCGCAGTGAGTGTTACGGCTGCCGGGGTGCAGCCTATCAGATGACAGGAGATTATCTCGCCTCTGACCCGACGTGCTGGAAAAACGCGGACCGCCGGGAGGAAATTATTTCCCTGCCTGTCAGTGTTAACGGACTTGTCCCGCACGATCACCCCATGCTTGTGCTGGACAGGCTGCTGGAAGTCAGGGAAAGGAAGTCAATTGCGGAACTCAAGATTTCAGAAGACTCGATATTTGTTACTGAGGACGGCTTCCTTAACGAAGTCTCCTATCCGGAGATATTTTCACAGGCAATTGCCGCTCAAAAGGGATTTAAAAATATGGGAAACGGTGGATCGAAACGGGAAGGACTTTTACTGGGTATCAAGAACCTTGAAATCCTGGACAGGGCGGGTGTTGGCGATACATTGCAGGTATCGGTTTTCAAGGCGGCAAAGTTCGGGGGATTCGGTATTATCAAGGGAGAGATTTTCAAGGGAGAGGACCTGATTGCCAGGGGAGAAATAAAAATCTGGCATAATGATAAAGAAAATGGCGGCGCATCAATAATTCCCGGGAAGGCGTAGCAGGGCCGCCCGCTGTTTTCCGGGGTGCCGCAGCGTATGTGTGCAGCCTCCTGTATCCTCTTCCTGTCTTGACTATCGGCCAGGCAATTATGAATTGTAAAAGAACGTTCTTTGCACTATTTCTTCTGTATCTCCCGCTTATTGCTGCAATGGCATGGGGCGAAAAAGCGGGGAACGGGACGGCAATACCGGCAGAAAAGGGCCGGTCATCCCCGGTGTATGATCTTCTGCTCCGCATTGAAAATAAGGTGTCTGACTTTAATAATTTGCAGACCGATTTTGTGCAGGAGAAAAACCTCGCGATTTTCAGGAATAGGATACAAATCAGGGGACGAATTTATCTGCAAAAGCCCCATACCATAGCATGGCATGTAGATGAGCCCGTAAAATACTCCGTGCTTGTTACGGACAGGGTCATCCGTCAGTGGGATGAAGAAACAGACCGGGTCCAGGAAATACCGTTGTCCGGAAATCCCGTATTCCGTGTGGTCATAGACCAGCTGACTGCATGGTTTTCCGGGCGGTATGTGCAGCTTCTTGATGAATACGACGTGCGTGTTAAAGGGGACCATCCGCTTGAGCTTGAATTTGTTCCCCGGGAAATGTCCGCTGTCAGGAAAATAATGGAGCACATTACGGTTACTTTCCGTGAAGACGAAAGATATCTGCAGAAGGTTCTGTTTCAGGAGATCAGCGGGGACAGCACCGTCCTTTTTTTTAAGAATACCCTCCTGAATGCTCCGGTTGACGAAAATAATTTCAGGGTCGGACCGTTCAGTAAGTTGGGGTATGACACCTCTGCTCCTCCGCAAGCATTCGATTTTCGCGCCCTGCCCGATGGCCGGCGCCTGTCTTTAACGGGATGAGCTCACGTGTTTGACCGATACTTCCCCATTATTTACGATTTCGTAAAAAACCGGAAACGTCCTGTGTCCGGCTTTATAGTCATGCTTACCATTGCGTCCCTTGCGGGACTGGGCCTTCTCACGTTCGAAAGCAGTATAGAATTAATGCTGCCCGATGAGGAGAATATTCATCAGACCATCGGCTTTCTCAGAAACTCGTCCCTCTCGGACAAGATCGTCATATCGCTGTCTCTTGACTCCCCTGACGGGGAGAAGAGTGAGCTGTTCCGTGCTGCTGATCAGCTGGAAGCGTCCCTTGTCCCTCCCTTATTTACGAGAACAGTATCGGGTGCGTCCGGAACGGAGATCATGAATGAGGTCCTGTTTTCGCATTATTTCCCTTATATAGCAACGGAAGAAGATCTTGTTTCAATAGAGGCAATGATAACCAGTGAATATGTATCGGGAAGGATGCAGGATATCTACCGGCAGTTACTGAGGCCCCAGAGTATTTTTACTGCATCGATGTATTACGCTGACCCTCTGGGCATCAACCTCCTGCTGCTTGATAAGTTCAAAAGGCAGACGGCATCCATGGGGTATAAGGTAAATGTGGAAAACGGCCATTTTATCAGCCCTGACGGCCGGCATACGATGATAATTGCCCATACTTCCGTTCCCATAACGGACAGCGCGGGCTCCGGGAAACTTGTGGAAGCGCTCAGGGAAAAACTGGGGGAACTCCCGTCCCATGTCTCAGCTGACATCGTCAGCGGTCATCTTCATACCGTGAGCAATGAAAGGGTGATAAAACAGGACATCCGGCTGACAATCGGCATCGCAGCAGCAGCATTTCTGCTTTTATTTTTTATCCTGTTCCGCGACATAAAGGCCGTTCTCGTGTTCCTTATTCCCTTTGCGTCGGTCATTTTATCGATGAACCTTTCAAGCCTGATTATGGGCAGTCTTTCCTACTGGGTGGCGGGGTTAGGCACGGTCATTGCCGGAATATCGGTGGACTACGGTATCCATATTTTTGTGAGCGTACGAAACAGCGGGAATGACGCGAAGGTCATCAGCAATGTCGCAAAGCCCGTTTCACTGGGAGCTGTCACAACAGCGGGCATTTTCGCGGCGTTTTTCTTCTCGGACATCCGGGGATATCATCAACTGGCTTTGTTTTCCATTATCTGTATTTCCTTATCACTTGCCTTCGCACTCCTTGTTTTGCCCCACTATCTGTCAAAAGGACAATGGTTTTTTGTTCATAGTTCAAATAAAGGGACGGACGGCGTCTTTTCCCATGTGCCCGCCCGACCGGTGGTGTTTTTATGGGCAGGTATCCTTGTTGCATGCCTGGTCCTCTCCTTTCAGGTAAATTTTGACAGTGATGTAATCAAACTGGACGGCAGCGAGAAGGAAGTCCTCCGGGCCGAAGAAAACTTTCAACAGACATGGGGGGGACAGGATAACCGGGGTATATTGGTTGTCTCTGCAACTAGTTATGAAGGGGCGCTCGAAAAAAACGACGCAGTATTTCAGGAGGCAAAAAAAAGGATCGGGGCTGACAATATTACGAGTTTTTCAGAATTATGGCCCTCTCATAAAGCACGGAGAGAAAATGCGCTGCGCTGGAACGGGTTCTGGAAAAAGGGAAAGGAAGCAGCGCTGAAAAAACTCATCAGGGAAGAATCTCTGAAATATCAATTAAGAGACTCTGCTTTTTCGCCTTTTTTCAAAAGCCTTTATGTTCAGATGCCGCGCGGCGATGAGCATAACGGTGAATTCCTGTCCACGCTGAAAGAACGTTTTGTGCAGGAGGAACAGGAGAGATACAGTGTCCTGTCCTTTTTCCCTGATCAGAAAGACTATGTGGATGCATTGTCGGACATCCGGGGCATGTATCCGGGGACATTTATCGTGTCCCGTAAAGCATTATCGGGGTCCATATCAGAGGCCCTGTCGGCAGAGGTGAAATTATTTGCAATGCTTGCTACAATATTTATTGTTTTGCTGACCTTTTTATTCTTGAAGGATTTCAGGAAATCCCTGCTGGCATTGGTTCCGGTCATAACAAATGTCCTGCTGCTCTTAGGTGTTATGTCCCTGTGCAATCTTTCATTAAATATTGCCAATATGATCGCAGGTATTGTTGCCATGGGGCTGTGCATTGACTACGGGATTTTTATGACCTACGGCCATGAGCATGAATTCAGGAGGAATGCTGTTCTGTCAGTGAGCATATCAGCGCTCACCACGCTTATCGGTGCGGGAGTGCTGGTTTTTGCGCAGCATCCCGCTTTGTTTTCCATAGGCATAACTCTGGTGACAGGGGTACTGGCGGGATATGTGTCTTCTGTTGTGGTGATACCCTCTCTTGAGAAACTTCTGTCACCTTCGACGGTGTCAAAGTGAGGGGATATCTGACCGGCGTCATATGTCTGATGCTGGTTGCTGGTTGCAGCAGCATCCCCTTTGAGAAGACCTCTTTTGTTTCGATGAGCGGGGTCGACCCGCTGGCAGTTGTTGAAAAATATAAAGGAAGTCTGCCGGAGCAGTTTCAGGTTTTAAATGCAATACTTTTCAAATACGGCTGGAACAAATTCACAGCCCTTGGATATGTTGATGTTAATATCCCTGCAAAGTCCCTTACTGTGGCAGGTATGAACCCGATGGGGGTAAAGTTGTTTGAGTTGTCCGCTAATGAAAACGGGGTTGATACGCACTTCATGCTGAAGGAATTAGAAAGGCAGGGCGACATTTCCCGGCGCATCGGCGAAGACATGAGAAGGGTGTATTTCGATGTGATTCCCGCACCAGAGGCCGAGATAAAAAAGAAAAAGGACCGCCTCCTGTTCAGACAGGTATCAGGGAACGGCGTATTTGTCCATGTATTTGCAGGGGCTGATGGCCATCTTGTGGAAAAGGAACACTACAGGGACAATACATTGCATTGGCGGGTTTCCTACTATAACTATCGCCGCGAAGGGGGCAGGATCTATCCCGGGGGGATAATATTTAATAATTATACGCACGGATACAGTTTCACCGTAACGTTAAAGGAAATTCACAATTGAAAAATATGAAGAAGGCAATTGAACAGTGTATGGTGCATTATGAGATTGCCGGAAACGGGGAAGTGGCTGCACACTTTGTATTTCCCGACGACTTTATAGGTTTTCAGGGACATTTCCCGGGCAATAAGATATTGCCGGGTATCTGCCAGATTCAGTGTGCGATTGCCATGATTGAGAAATGGAAAGGGAAGAGCGCCCTGGTGAAGGAAATAATCCTGGCAAAATTTTTGTCTCCTGTGTTCCCCTTGGAGGAACTGCTCTGTGCCGGCAGGGACATTGAGGAGAGTAATGGAGCAGTGATTTTGAAAGTATCCATTCATAAGGGCAGTATAAAAACAGCAGAAATGAAATTGAAGGTGCAATTCAGGGAAGACGGGGATTAGGTGAGACGAAGGAAAGGACATTATTTTGACCGTATTCAGGGAGACCCTGAGCCTCTCACCGTGGACATCAGGAGGCGGGTCCGCTTCAGTGAAGTCGATGCCCTTCGTATTGTATGGCACGGGAGGTACCCGTCATATTTTGAAGAGGGATCGGAGGAGCTTGGCAGGCTTTGCGGATTGACCTACAAGGATTTTTTTGATGCAGGGTTGCGTGCTCCCGTTGTTGCACTGCATATTGATTATTTTAAGCCCCTGCTCCTCGGAGAAGAGTTTATCATCCGGGCCGCGTTCATCTGGAACAGGGCCTCCCGGATCAATACTGAATATTATCTGCTCAAGGACGATGGAAGTCTGGCTACGAGCGGATATACTGTGCAACTCCTTACCCATGCACGGACCGGGGAAGCCTGTATGGTGTCTCCCGCACTCCTTGAGAGGTGTCGGGAAAGATGGAAGGACGGAGCGTTTCACGGGGGGAAAGGATGCCCTTAAAGAAAAGACAGACACGCCCTGTTGACCCGGGCAGAGGAGCAGTCATTGTTTCCTGTGACATGATAACTGCCTACGGACACGGCCTCCATTCATGCTGGGACGGCATTATGTCCGGCAGATCTGCAATCACGAAATGCGACAGGTTTTATACCGGGGCTTTCCTGTCTGATTCAGCGGCACTGGTTCCGGGACTGAATTATCTCGGGAGAGAATCTCTTGTCATGCAGATGCTGAGACGGTTGTTCAGTGGTTCTTCCCTGTCCATACCTTCGGATGCAAGGCTCATTCTGGCAACAACAAAGGGTGAAATCGATCTGCTTGAGAAAAGGCTGCTTAAAAAGACGGGCAGCGTTTCAGCGTCTCATTTGAATAATCTCCTGAAAAAAGTATCGTCCCTTACCGGCATACGGGATAAGGGGATAGTGGTCTCTGCTGCCTGTGCATCCGGTGCAGCAGCAGTTGCGCGGGGAGCCTCTATGGTCCGCAGCGGTGCAAGCGACTGTGTACTGGTAGTTGCCTGTGATAGTGTAACGGAATTTGTGTATTCAGGGTTCTCTTCACTCATGGCACTGGATAAAATGCGGGCGAGACCCTTTGACAGGAACAGAAGCGGACTGAGCCTCGGTGAGGCAGCGGCATTTGTTCTCATTATGAGCGGGTCAAGGGCACGGAAAGAAAGAAGAAATATAGAGGGTGAAGTAAAAGGGTGGGGCCTCAGCGATGATGCCAACCATATGACAGGGCCTTCACGGACGGGCGCCGGTCTGACACTGGCAGTAAAAAAGGCCCTTGCAGCTGCGTGCGCCGGTGATGCTGAAATCAGCTTTATATCCGCTCATGGCACGGGGACCGTTTACAATGATGCCATGGAGCTCAAAGCATTTAATGCTGTATTTGGTAAAAGGAAAAAACCCGTCTATTCGGTCAAGGGAGGGACGGGACATACGATGGGTGCAGCAGGCCTGGTGGAGCTTATTATTGCGCTTAAGGCCTTAAAGGAAAAAACCGTTCCCCGGACCGTTAATCTGCAAACACCCGATGATGATGCCCGTGGATGGGCTTCGCGAAGACAGCGCAAGACAGCGGTAAAGAACGGGGCCCTTTTAACCAGTGCCGGGTTCAGCGGCATAAATGCCGCGCTGGTCCTGGGGTGAATGGACATGATATCTGTTTACGGTATAGGATGGATAGGAGATGAGGAGTACGGAATTGTGAATAAAGGAGTGAAGGTGTCCTGTAAAGATACGCCATTTCCTAAAAAGAACATATTTGATTATCCCTTTAAGAACTTCGGGAGGCTTGACAGTACAACGAGGATGACCTGTTTCGCCATAGCACTTGCCCTCAGGGACGCCGGGAGAGGGTATGCCCCCGGGGTAAAGCAGGACACGGGAATTGTGAGCACAAATAAGTCAGGTTGTATTGAAACAGATATTGAATATTTTAAAGACTACCTTGACTGCGGCCGTGTGCTCGGGAGAGGGAACCTTTTTATCTATACATTACCATCGAGTCCCGCAGGGGAGGCTGCCATTTATTTCGGTCTGCAGGGGCCGGTTCTTTATGTAACGGAACGGGAAAGACCTGTTGCGGCGGCCCTGAGAACTGCATCTGAAATGATCGGAAACAATGAAGCTGGCACGATGCTCGCCGGACAGGCCGAGGCTGGTTTTGCACTCTATTTCCTCCTTGCAGGGAAAACGCGCAGGGGGGAGCATGCTTTATGCAGTCTTGACCATGCAATGAACGTGGTAAAGAAAAAATTGACCCTGAAAGAAATGGCAGGAAAATTTTCAGATTCAAGGAAAGGCAGCGCTGTATAATGAAAATTAAACTTGTTTATCCCAAATGGCCAAAACTGCCCGGACAGACTGAGTTCCATCTGCCCCCTCACGGTCCTGTCTGTTTTGCTTCAACAGTGCCCGATGACATAGAACTTGTTTTTTGTGATGAAAATGTGGAAGCAATTGACTTCAATGAACGGGTTGATATGGTGGCCCTGTCCGTTATGCTCACCTGTCAGATGCCGAGGGCATGGGAAATTGCGGACAGGTACCGGGAACAGGGAGTACCGGTCATCTTTGGCGGCATCGCCACCATGCTTCACCACGAGGAGGTCCTGGAGCATGCGGATTCGGTTTTCCTCGGTGAAGCAGAAGGGCGTTTCCAGGACGTTGTCAAAGATTTTAATTCAACGGGGTTAAAACGGGTCTATAATTATA
>JBFKMY010000006.1:0-19109 GCA_041629615.1 Thermodesulfovibrionia bacterium
ATATATTCCATGCCCTCTTTCGAGGGACAGCTCCTTGAAGACGCAAAACTGACATTAAGTAATCTCGGGATACAGATAAAAAAGATTACATGGGTCCGTTCCGATTCCATGGCCGAGGGACGCATCCTTGCCCAGAGACCCCTGTCGGGGAACAGCACCGGTAATGAAATTTATTTTCTTGTAAGCACAGGACCGTACACCGTATCCTATAGATGTCCCTCTTTTGTCAATATGACCATAGATGATGCACGATTGCTGGCTAAAGAGCTGGGAATCGTATTGATAGAAAAGGAGAGAGGCAACAGGGTCATATTTCAGAAGCCGGAGGCAGGAGCGCTTATTCAGAATGGAGACTCAGTGGAAATTAAACTGGGCCGCGGCTGGGGCATGTGGTTTTAAACAAGGGCCGGCAATGCACAGCCTGCAGCTTCATAGTAACAGATAAGGAGGTCCTATGGTAAAGATAGCACCGTCTATTCTGTCAGCGGATTTTTCACGCCTCGGTGAAGAGGTGCGGGCAGCTGAACAGGCAGGCGCTGACATGGTTCATGTAGATGTGATGGATGGTCATTTTGTTCCCAATATTACAATAGGGCCGCTTGTCGTCAAGGCTGTCAGGAAGGTCGCATCCATTCCTCTCGATGTGCATCTTATGATCGCTGAACCTGACAGATATATAAAAGATTTTGCGGACAGCGGCGCAGACATAATAACGGTGCACGAAGAAGCGAGCATTCATTTACACAGGACCATCCAGATCATAAGAGAATGCGGGGTGAAGGCAGCGGTATCGATTAATCCTGCAACTCCTGTCAGTCATATTGAGATTGTCCTCCCCTATGTTGATATGGTACTCATTATGTCCGTGAACCCGGGATTTGGCGGTCAGGAATTTATACCTGAAATACTCCCCAAGATCAGACAGCTGAAAGAGTGCATCAATAAAAATAATTACGCGGTGGAAATCGAAGTTGACGGCGGTGTCAAGGTCGATAATGTTGCTGACGTTGTGCAGGCCGGAGCAGATATTGTTGTAATGGGGAGCGCATTCTACAACTCTGATAATTATGCAGATACGATTAA
This sequence comes from Thermodesulfovibrionia bacterium, assembly GCA_041629615.1. Classification (GTDB taxonomy): domain Bacteria; phylum Nitrospirota; class Thermodesulfovibrionia; order UBA6902; family UBA6902; genus JBFKMY01. Next base: position 1,084 of record JBFKMY010000006.1, read on the forward strand.
ATCTGTCAGGAAAAGATGTTGCCGGGTTTAAATCCAGTAAACAGAAAAGGTGCTGGGGAAGAGTATTTTAACCGGGCCGAAAAACACAGGAAATCCGCCCGGTATTCGGCTGCTGTTGAGTCCTATAAAAGGGCACTCACTTTCTATGCAAAAGGACAGGACATTGCCGGAACACTTGACTGTTTTCTTGCCCTGGGGGACACCTTTCGGGCAAAGGGTGAGTTTACCCAGGCAAGATCAGTATACACGGAAGGACTGGGCATTGCTGAAGCCCTTGATGACAGGGCATCAGTAGCTGACGCCCTTGCAGGGCTCGGTCTCAGTGTGCGGGCCCTGGGCGACTGGCGCGAAGCACTAAACATGGTGAATAAGGCCGCTACGATTTACCGTGCCCTTGGTGACAGGAAGGGCGTGGCTTTTTCCCTGTGGGCCAGGGCGGGGACATACAGAATAAAGGGTGATATAAAGCAGGCCGTCAAAACGTATCATCTCTCTCTTGACATGTTCCGGTCATTAAGAGACAGCTCAGGCATGGCGTATTCTTACTGTGGTCTTGGAGGAAGCTCCCGGGTGTCCCGTAAATTCAGGGACTCAGAAAAATATTATAAAATGGCAAACAGGATGTTTTCCCGTCTTAATGATCCGTTTGGTCTTGCCTATTCATTTTGCGGCCTGGGGAATGCGCGCAGGATGGACAATGATTACGGAAACGCGCTTATTTATTTCAGGAAGGCGGAAGATCTCTACAGGAAAATCGGTGACAGGGTAAGTTATGCATACACGCTCTGGAGTGTCGGGGTTACGTACACAATGACCGGACAGATGAAGAGGGCGCTCGATCTGTTCAAAAAGTCCGCAGCGTTTTTTGAACAGACGAAAGACCCGAGGGGAAAGATATATTGCATGATCGGAATCGGCGAAGTGAATTATATGACGGGAGACATGAGAAAGGCGAAGAAGGCATTCAAGCGGGCACTGAACTGTGCTGAGAGAAAGGGATTTAAGCTTGAAATGGATTATGCCGAGAAATTATTCAAGGCTTCACAACAGGGGGGGCAGTTTCCCGTTAACCTTCCCTAGCAAGAATACTCATGGTCAGCCCCCTGACAGGTGTGCGCAGGGGCTGAATTTAACGGTGATAGATTCAGGGTTTCTCATTATACCATTATTGAAATATGACAGACTATTTGTTAGTATTGGATGGAATATGATATGAACAATTCAGCGTCTCTCGATGAACAGTCCGTCAACGGGCAGCAGGAAGTATCCAGTGCCGATGCAGTAAGCAGGATATTAGCCAGGACAATCGACTTTATTATTGTTATTGCGCTCTATGAGATACTGCCCGCGGTTGGTTATCTTGCGGGACTTATTTATCTTTTAATAGCTGATGGCCTGTTTCAGGGAAGGAGTCTGGGAAAGAAGCTTATCGGACTGAAGGTGATAATCTCCTACAATGGGGGAATGTCTGCTCCCTCCGGGTTCAGGGAATCCATATACAGGAACTCTCCTTTTGCTGCCGGATTTATTTTATTTGGAATCTTCAAGGCGATCCCCGTCATAGGATGGCTATTGTCATTTGTTGTGGTTGTCGGAGTGCTGGTTTTTGAAGGCCTTGTTACATTAGGAAACGAAGAAGGGCTCAGGATGGGTGATGAACTTGCAAAAACACGTGTTATTGAGGACAAACAAGGGGGATTAAATGTTTAATAAGATTCTCGGATGGTTTTCGAACGACCTTGCCATAGACCTGGGCACGGCAAATACACTGGTGTTTATGAAGGGCAAAGGAATTGTCTGCAATGAGCCTTCCGTTGTTGCCATCCAGAAAGACAAGGTCATCGCTGTCGGCACGGAAGCACAAAAGATGCTCGGAAGAACACCTGCCAATATAACTGCCATGAGACCGCTCAAAGAAGGGGTAATCGCTGACTTTGACAAGACAGGAGAAATGCTTAAGTATTTTATAAGGAAGGTCCATAACAGAAAGAGTTTTATTTCTCCGAGAATAGCAATCGGTGTTCCTTCGGGGATCACCCAGGTGGAGCAGAGGGCCGTGAAAGATGCGGCCCAGGCGTCAGGTGCGAGAGAGATCTATCTTATCGAGGAGCCCATGGCAGCGGCGCTTGGTGTCGGGCTTCCCATCGGGGAGCCGTCCGGCAATATGATTGTAGACCTCGGGGGAGGGACCACTGATGTTGCGGTTATCTCTCTGCACGGTGTCGTATACAGCAAGGCCGTACGCATGGGTGGAGACAAACTGGACGAGGACATTGTAAACCATATAAAGAGCAAGGGCAGAATTCTTATCGGCGACAGGACAGCCGAACTTATTAAACGACAAATCGGCTCAGCCTTTAAACTAGATGATGACAACAGGTCCATGGAAGTAAAGGGCAGGGACCTTGTTTCTGGCATACCGAAGACCATAACGATATTTGAGGATGAGATACGGGAAGCGATAATCGAAACGGTCACCATCATAATTAATGCAATCAAGGTGGCACTAGAAAATACCCCTCCCGAACTGGCCTCGGACATCGTTGACAGAGGGATCGTTCTTGCCGGAGGCGGCGCCCTCCTGCGCGGACTGGATTCGCTTATCCGGCATGAAACCGCGCTGCCGGTCATTGTAGCAGAAGAGCCCCTCCTGGCGGTGGTAAAAGGTGTGGGAGAAGTGCTCGACGATCTGGATATTTTAAGAAGAGTGTCACTGTGATCACTACAAGGGGATGTTAAAAAAAAAAATATTCTTCTTCGCTGCCTTTGTTTTCCTCGTTTTCATACTGCTCAGTTACCAGAGGATCAGAGGCGGAGGCCGCTTTACTGATTTTTCTGCCTACCCGTTAAGGATCCTTGAACAGGCAACTTCCTCGGTCATTAAAAGTTCGAAGAATCTCATGAACAGCTATATCCTTATTGTGGGAAAAGAAGAAGAAAATAATAAACTGCGGGTCAAAATCAGCGTATTGGAGCAGGAGATAAATAAATTACTGGAGGCAGGCCATGAGAATGAGCGACTGAGAAAGATCCTTCAGCTGAAATCCGAAAGACGTGAATTTATTACATCAGCGGAAGTATACGCAAGGGACCCTACGAACTGGTTTCAGATGTTATGGATCAACAAAGGGGCGAAAGACGGGATTACGGGCGATATGGTTGCCATAACGCCGGTGGGACCTGTCGGGAGAATTCACAGGGTATTTGATGAAGGGTCAAATGTTATACTCATCACCGATGTGAACTCTGCTATTGCGGTACGGCTTCAGTCATCAAGAATAGAGGGCATTCTGGAGGGGAGGGGGGACAACAAATGCTATCTGAAATATATTTCCACAGACGTTGATGTGAATGTGGGAGACAAGTTAATAACATCAGGTTTTGACGGTCTCTATCCCGAAGGACTTGAGATCGGCTATATCTCACATGTCGAAAAAGAAGAGGGGGAGATATTTCAGCAGATCGAGGTCGTACCTGCACAGGACCTTACCTCTGTTGAAGAGGTTGTGATACTGAAGAGATGAAGATACTCTGGCTTTATGTCCTGTTTACCTATCTGGCACTGGCTGCGCAGGCCATATTTTTCAAAGGAATAAAACCTGATTTTGTGCTTATTTTGATATGTTTTTATTCACTGAAATACGGGCAGATCAAAGGATTGACATATGGTGCACTGTCAGGCCTGCTCATGGACTCGGTATGCGGCTTTATTCTGGGCCCTCATATTATCAGCAAGTCGGTTTCCGGGTTTCTCATGGGCACAGTAAAAGAGCAATTATTCCAGTGGAATGTCTATATCAGTACTCTTTTTGTTGCTGTTTTTTCTGTTGTAAATATTATTTTGATATATCTGATTCTTGAGACGTTTTCAACAGTGTCCCTTGTTAACATGCCGTTGGAGACATCCTTTTGGGAATTCATATATACAATAATTGCTGCGATCATGCTGTATCCTGTTTTAAGATCCGGGAAGGACACGGTGGATTAAAGGGCCCGGAATCCCTTGGGAAGCGGGTGTCCGTTTGTCAAGGCATGGTGAAGAATTATGAAGATCGAATCCCTGATGAGAAAGCAGGGATAGCGGGCTTCGTCAGACGTTTCAGGACAGACAGAAATGGAAAGACGAATTGACATTGCATTATATATTGTAATTCTGATATCGGGCATCATGATACTCAGACTCTGGAATCTGCAGATATTAAAAGGCAATGAATATAAGAAAATTGACGAACGCAACAGGTTGCGTGTCTTGAATATTCTGCCGCCGAGGGGGATAATCTACGACAGGAATAACAGACCACTTGTCAAAAATGTTCCTTCCTTTGATATAACGATTATAAAAGAAGATATCCCGGCAGATCCTGAGACATTGTCTGAACTGGGCAGACTGATCGGAATGAAAAAGGAAGAGATTATTGCCATGATCGAAAGGAAGCCGGTGAAACCCTTTGAGTCCCTGACCCTTAAGGAGGATGTTTCCTTTGCAGAAGTAGCAAAGGTAGAGGCGAGGAAGGTTGATTTTCCCGGCCTGCAGATAAACGTTGTGGGCGGAAGGGAATATATGTACGGACATTCAGCCAGTCACGTGCTGGGCTATATCGGGAGCCTCAGTATTGAACAGTTGAGAAACCCGCACTACAGTGACGTGCCGCCGGAGTCTGTCATTGGTCAGTTCGGTATTGAGAAGATCCATGACAGAAATTTACGGGGCATTGCCGGTAAAAAAGTCATAGAGGTTGATGTCATGGGCAGAATAATGCAGGTTGTGAGAATACAGAGACCGATTAAAGGCAGAAATATCAGGCTCACCATTGATATAGATCTTCAGGTTGAAGCGGAAAAGAGGCTGAGGGACAAAACCGGAGCGGTGGTTGCCCTGGTCCCTGATACGGGGGAGGTCCTGGTCCTCGCCAGTTCGCCCACATTTGATCCGAATCTTTTTGTGAGGGGAATAAGGAGCAGGGACTGGAAAAAGCTCATCAGTGATCCCCGGAAACCATTGCTGAACAGGGCCATCCAGAGCCAGTATGCTCCGGGTTCGACATTTAAGATCGTTACGGCCATTACCGCCCTTGAAGAAGGACTGGTCTCTAAAAATACAGAACATTACTGTAATGGCTCCATTTATTTCGGACGGGTCTTCAGATGCTGGAAGTGGGCGGGGCACGAACATGTCCGGCTCCTGAAGTCCCTCATTGAATCATGCGATGTGTACTTTTATGAAATTGCCAAGGAACTTGATATAGACACGCTTGCTCAATATGCATTCGGCTATGGCCTTGGCAGACGTACAGGAGTCGGACTCGAGGGAGAAGCAAAGGGGATTGTGCCGACCAGCGGATGGAAGCTGGAAACCAGAAAAGAAAGATGGTATACAGGGGAGACACTGAACACGGTCATAGGACAGGGGTACCTGTCTGCTACGCCGATACAGATCGCAAGGCTCATGGCCACTGTGGTAAACGGGGGAAAGCTCTACAGACCCTCTCTTTTTATGGAATCAGAATCCGGGGTAAAGGCAGAGGGGGTCGTAAAAATAAGCCATGAAAATATTGATCTCATTAAAAAGGCCCTTTCAGGAGTTGTTCATGACAAAAATGGGACGGGAAAGCTTGCGTATTCAGAGCTTGTCAGTATAGGGGGGAAGACCGGAACAACCCAGGTCATCGGGGGAACAGGCAGGGGAGATGATGTTCCTGAAAAATACAGAGATCATGCCTGGTTTGTTGCATATGCACCTGAAGACAGGCCGCGCATAGCTGTTGCCGTCTTTATAGAGCATGGCGGCCAGGGCAGTTTAAGTGCCGCGCCGATAGCAAAGGATATAATAGAAGCATACATGAAAAGGATGAATAAAAATGAATGGCAGGGCAGCCTGCGCCCGTGATCCTTTTATTATGATAGACCGAAGGCTTATAAATAATTTTGACTGGAGCATCCTTCTTGTGGCGTTGATCCTGTCTCTTATCGGAGTACTGACAATATACAGTGCAACAAGGCCAGTGCTTGACGCTGTGCAGAAGACCTTTTATATGAGGCAGCTTTACTGGATCGCTTTGAGTCTGATATCATTTTTTGTGCTCGTGGGCATTGATTATAAATGGTTTATGAAATACGCCTATTTATTATTTCTGATTGGTATTGTCCTGCTGGTCATGGTGCTCATCGTAGGAAGAAAAGGGATGGGGGCCCAGCGGTGGATACCCCTGGGTTTTATGTCCTTTCAGCCGTCAGAATTTTTTAAGGTTCTCTTTATTATTACTGTTTCACGCTATCTCGCTTTCATAAAGCCCGGAGAGGGGATCGGGTTTCCGGAACTGCTGAAGATCATTACTGTATTTTTGGCCCTTCCGGTATTTCTTATTTTAAGACAGCCTGATCTTGGAACGGCGTTACTGCTCTTTTTTACCTTTATTCTTATGGTACTTGCTGCAGGAATAAGAAAAAAAATCATAGTAACGGTTCTCGTTATAAGTCTCATAGTATTGCCTTTTACGGGCAAGATCCTGTGGGACGGGTTAAAGGACTATCAAAAATTGCGGATCACGGCATTTATTGATCCCCAGGCTGATCCCCAGGGAGTCGGTTACCATGTTAACCAATCGAAAATTACTGTCGGCTCAGGCGGTTTTTGGGGAAAGGGGTATATGAACGGAACACAGGGACCGTACCGGTTTTTGCCGGAAAATCATACTGACTTTATTTTCTCAATCTATGCCGAAGAATGGGGGTTTGCCGGAAGCCTTGTTTTATTGCTGATGTATGTCTTTATTATATGGAGAGGATTTGATACTGCAAAAAAGGCGAGGGATACTGAAGGACACTTTCTCGTGCTCGGAGTCACATTCATGTTTTCCCTCTATTTGTTTATTAATATCGGTATGACCCTTGGAATGGTTCCCGTAGTGGGTGTTCCCCTGCCTTTAATGAGTTACGGCGGGACAGCACTGCTTTCCAATTTTCTTGCGCTCAGTATGATTGAGAATGTAAGAATGAGAAGATTTGCACTCTATTATTGACAAAGGACATAGTATGAACATAATCTTTTTCCGGGTGTAACCGGACATGCTTGTTAAAATAATTGAGTTTATCGGTGCGGCCATGGAAATCCCCGCCAGGGGTGTGGGCAGAATAATGCTCCTGCTTTTTTCCACGCTAAAAAAGATGGTGCGGCCTCCCTTTGAAGTAAAAAATAATATCAAACAAATGCTTGAAATAGGAGTCAACTCTCTTCCTGTTGTGCTTATTACGGCCGTATTTACCGGTATGGTGCTTGCATTGCAGAGCTATACGGGATTTAAGAGGTTTGGCGCTGAAGGGTTTGTAGGGACGGTCGTAGCGCTCTCAATGACCAGGGAACTTGGACCGGTGCTTGCGGCCCTTATTGTAACAGGACGTGCCGGTGCAGCGATTGCGGCTGAACTGGGAACCATGAGGGTCACGGAACAGATAGAAGCCATGGAGGCCATGGCAACTAACCCGGTGAAGTACCTTGTCGTGCCGAGGGTCTTATCAGGCATGATAATGCTTCCTGCCCTTACCGTGGTAACGGATATTGTGGGAATCATCGGGGGCTATCTGGTCAGTGTTGTTTTGCTGGGGGTGAATGCGGTCTCGTATATGAGGGCGACCTGGGACTTCCTGCATGCGGATGATATTTACAGCGGCCTTATCAAGGCATGGTTTTTCGGGCTGGCCTTTACGATCATCAGTTGTTATAAGGGGTTTTATACAACAGGAGGAGCTGAGGGTGTCGGAAGGGCAACCACAGGGGCCGTTGTGTATTCATCAATGACTATTCTTATATCAGACTACTTTCTTTCAGCATGGTTATTCCGATGATAGAACTCAGGGACATACATAAATCATTTAATGACAATCCCGTCCTGAAGGGCGTAAACCTGAAGGTGGACAGGGGGGAAAGTCTTGTTGTGATCGGTGGCAGCGGATCAGGGAAAAGCGTACTTCTGAAACATATTATCGGTCTTCTGAAACCTGACAGGGGCTCGGTACTGGTTGATTCCACTGATTTTTCAAACCTGGATGAGGGAAGCCTGAATGAAATGAGAAAAAAATTCGGCATGCTGTTTCAGTCAGCCGCCCTCTTTGACTCGATGAATGTGTGGCAGAATGTAGGATTCGGTCTGAAGCGCCATACCCGCATGCCTGAATCGGAGATCAGGGAAGTAGCGGACCGGAAACTCAGAATGGTCGGACTCGTTGGTGTGGGCAATAAGATGCCTTCTGAATTATCGGGCGGTATGCGGAAAAGGGTCGGACTTGCACGGGCCATTGCCATGGAGCCCGAAATACTCCTGTATGACGAACCAACGACAGGCCTTGACCCCATCATGGCTGACGCGATCAACGATCTGATAATCAAAATGAGAGAAGAACTCCACGTTACGTCTGTGACGATTACGCATGATATGAAAAGTGCCTATAAGATTGCAGATACCATTGCCATGCTTTATAATGGGGTAATCATTGCCGAAGGATCCCCCGCTGAAACACAAAATACGGCAGACCCTGTTGTCAGGCAGTTTATTGAAGGACGCGCAGAGGGCCCCATCGTCCTGGAAGGAATAGAAAAATGAAGGATTCATCTACAGAATTAAAGGTCGGGATCTTTGCAATAATAGTCATCGTTTTTCTTACCTATATGACCTTTAAGGTTGGCAGCCTTCCGCTGATATGGGAAAAAGGGTACAGACTCTATGTCGAATTTAACGATATAAGCGGCCTTGACGAGCAGTCACGGGTCAAAATCGCCGGCGTTGAAGCGGGTATTGTAGAGAAGATAGAATTGCTGAAGGGAAAGGCGAAACTGACACTGCTGATAAATCCCGATATTGAGATATACGGCGATGCAAGGGCGTATATGAAAATGTCGGGTCTTCTGGGTGACCGGTACCTTGCGCTGTCAATAGGGACCCCCGATGAGCCGGTCCTTAAAAACGGCGATACCATAGTGAATGCCGTGCCTGCTGTCGATATCGGTATGCTCGCACAGCAACTTACGACCGCGGCATCGTATTTAAAGGACTTAACGGAAAACCTCACGAATATCCTGGGTGAAACCCAGAGGGAAGAAATTAAAGAGTCCATCACGAACCTCAGGATTATCACCGCGAACCTGAAAGAGATATCACTGAAAAACAAGGAACCCCTGAACAGAATAATAGCGCAGGTCGAGGATTTTACAAAGGCGCTCAGTAATCAGGGCCCCGGATTTCTAGATGATATGGGCAGGATGGCAGATATGCTGGGCAATAAAGGCCCCGCACTTATTGACAGCCTGGACAGTGCGGCGAGGGAGTTCAGGGAAGTTCTGGAAGACAACAGGCACACCTTCAGGGAAAGTATGGACAACATCCAGTCCGTATCGCGTTCGGCAAAGACGATTGTGCAAAAAATTGAGGAAGGAGAGGGGACACTTGGCAAACTTATGACCGATGATGCCCTTTATCAGTCCCTGAACAGTGTTTCGGAACAGGCGGGAAAATCATTTGAATTTGCCGGAAGGCTCAGGACCTTTCTGGATTTCCATACCGAATATAATACCGGGGAGGCTGAGTGGAAGGGATACTTTGACCTCACATTGCGTCCACGGGAGGACAGGTATTATATCCTCGGCATCGTAAGCGACCCCATCGGATCGGTCAATACAACGGAAACGACAACAAACGGTGTTACCGTAATTGAGGAAGAAGTGGAAAGCAAGATCGAATTTACCGCACAATTTGCAAAGAAATTTAACGACCTGGCTTTACGCATCGGACTGATGGAGAACACCTTTGGATTTGGTGCGGATTATTTTTTCCAGAGTGATAAGGGCCGGATCAAATTTGATATGTGGGACCTGAGTGCCAAGGAAGCGGGCGCTGATGAAGTACATGCGAGGATAGGCCTTGACTACAGATTTTTTCAGTTCTTTTTTCTCAGCGGCGGGGTTGACAACCTGTTGAATTCCAGCCGCAGGGGGATATATGTCGGAGGCGGTATTAAATTTGAAGATGAAGATTTTAAATACCTCATGGGAAGCACGCCTGATATATCAATCCAGTAGTCCCTTTTCCCCGGTTTAATATTTTCTTCCCGTCATGTCTCTGTGTGCAAAAGGGAAAATACTTCCCAAAAAAGAACCGGGGAAAATTAGTTACAAAAATAGGTATACTAATAAGCTATAATCCAGTGAATGTCTTATGGAGGTGTTCCGGAATTGCCATACAGAATAAAGTCATATGCCATATTCGCGGCTGTAATCATAATACTTGCAAGCGGCTGTGTGGGTAATAAAACCGCCCAGCGTGATGATTCCCCTGTTATTGCCCCGCTTGAAGGAGAGCAAACATCAGATGATATGGCGGCAAGCATTGTGAGGGCAAGAGACATGGTGCTCAGCTATTTTATTCCTCTCGGAGGAGATATCGAAGGCATGGAAAATGGACATGTCAGGATCAGAGTTGGAGAAGACGGGCCTGTTAAGAAGGGGATGCGGTTTTCTGTTTTCAGGGAAAGCGGGCCGTTTTATCACCCGCTTACCAATGAACTGATCGGTAATGCTGAAGAGCCTGTCGGAAGGATTGAGATCGTTGAAGATGATGCGTCAGATGGTGTATATGCAGGGAGAATCATCAATGGTGATATAAGAGCAGGAGACAGGGCAAGAATCAGTTCTTCGGACATAAAGCTGGCTTTTTTCCAGGACAGAAAGGCAACCTGGAATGTTTCAGAGACCTTTTACCGTTCCTTAAAAGAATCCGGACGTTTTGCGCTTACGGAATCATATGCTCCGGATAATGATGCTGAAACAGTGTCTCAACGTGCAGGAGACCTCGGGACAGAGGTTGCCCTTCTCCTTTCAACCCCTGTCAAGGATGAGAAGAAATTCTTGAATATAAAATTGTACTGGGTCGAGGATGTTGCACTGGTGGAAGAGATAGAGGAGGAGACAGGCCCGGTCGCAGCCGGTTTCAATGCGCCTGACGAGGAGAGTATCAGCACATTCAAGGAAACAAAACAGTTGAGGAGATTTAAGCTCCCCGGCGGACTCTTGATTGCACTCGGCGACGTTGACGGTAACGGGGCAGATGAATTTGTCATAAGTGACGGACGGGACATTCGTATTTACAGCGCAAAAGATGAATTTCGGGAAATGTGGCATATAAAGGCTGAAGGAGAAGGCAGACACCTCTCCCTTGATGTACTGGATGTAAACAACAACGGAAGGGCGGAAATATTTGTGACTTCTGCGCTGAATGCCGGAACGATATTTACTGGGGAAAGCAGCCTTTATGAGGATGACATCAAACTTAATTCCTTTGTGATCGAATATGATCCCATGGAAGGGTATAAGAGAATTGAGAAGAACATGGGATATTTTCTGCGTGTCACCGGCAGGACGCTGCTGATGCAGCGCTTCAACAATATGCGTATATTCAGCGGTCCCGTGTACAAGGGACAGTGGAAAGAAAAGCATTATACGCCGGGAGAGAAGGTCCCCCTTCCTGAGATGGCAAACATATACGGATTTACCTATGTTGACTGGCATGATAGCGGCAAGGCCGAGCTGATGACATATGACAACAACGGGTATTTATTTCTCTATGATGAGAACGGGAATTTGAAATGGAGGAGCGATTCATCCTACGGTCCTTTTACATTTTCCTTTGAAAGCAGGACCCGTTCAGTGGTAAATCCAACGATAAAATGGTCTGTGAGAGGAAGACTTGCAACGGTGAAGACTGAGCGCGGACAGGAGGTTATTGCTGTAAACAGGAAACCTGTCCTCGCCGGGGTACCGGGGCTTGGCGTGCGTGAAGCGGGTGTTTACTCTCTCTGGTGGGACGGCAGCGAGATGGAGAAAAAGCCGTTGCTGAGTGAAGTGCCCGGCGCGGTAACTGATTATCTGATACAGGGAAGGGAACTGTTCCTTTTCGCCAAAGGAGACTTTTTTACCTTTCTCAGCAATATTACAGAGGGAGAATTCAAAAAAGTCAGTGTTCTTTATTATTACATCTTTGCTCCACTGGAAAAGGGCCATTAAATGGAGCATCCGCGGTTGAATTCTACCGGTGCGGGAGGGAAATGAAGCTTGCACATATAGCATTAATTATGGACGGAAACGGCCGCTGGGCAAAACGCAAAGGCCTGCCGCGCATCGAAGGGCACAGAAAGGGAGTAAAGAGGGTAAATGAAATTATCGGGGCGGCAATTGAACAGCGCCTGAAAGCCGTTACCTTTTATACCTTTTCAATGGAGAACTGGCAGAGGCCAAAGACCGAGGTGAATGCCCTCATGGGGCTGCTGAAAAATTTTGTCAGGAGTGAAATGGGAAGGCTGCATAAGCAGAATGTTGTCTTCAGGGCAGTTGGTGATATTGAAAGGCTTCCGTCCGCAGTTCAGAAGCTGCTGAGGGAATTTGAAGAGCTGACGCGGGATAATACAGGGCTCATTGTCTCAAGCGCCCTCAGTTACGGAAGCAGGGCGTAAAGTGTCAATGCAGTAAAAAAAATAATAGATAAGGGTGTCCGTGCTGAAGAGGTAGATGAGAAACTTCTGGAGACCTGTCTGTATACGTCCGGGATCCCCGATCCTGATTTGATAATACGCACAAGCGGAGAGATGCGCCTGAGCAACTTTCTTCTGTGGCAGGCAGCCTATACAGAATTCTATTTTACCGATATTCTCTGGCCGGATTTCGGCAGGGACGCATTCGTATCAGCAATCGCGGAATACAGGAGAAGAGAGAGAAGGTTCGGGGCCTTGTCCGCAAAGGCTTCACCGTAGACTATTTATTATGGCAAATGAAAATCAAAAAAGCTCTGCGCTGAAAAGACATGTGATAGCGGCACTCGCATTGCCTCTCCTTATAGCATATTTATATTATCTGCCCCCGATGCCCTATTTTTTTGCTTTACTGTTTGTTGCAGGAATGATTGCCCTGTGGGAATTTTATGCAATGTATCAGGTCCCTGCAAAACTATATGTGCCCGGTGTCCTGTGCGGGGGGATTATATTTTATCTCTCATGCCGTTATCCGATGGTATGCAGTGAAGCTATTTTTGCAGGCCTCTTTCTCCTGTTGCTGGTCAGGCTTTTTTCGGTGAAGAACCCTTCCGGGTGCATGTCCCACATGGGGCCTCTTGGAGTTGGTCTGTTGTATGTTACCGGCTTCCTGAGCTTTCAATGGTTCTTGAGAATGGAGGCCCAGGGGATGGAGTATATATTTGTCCTTTATACGTCGGTCTGGCTTGCAGATGGAGGGGCCTTCTATATCGGGACATATATGGGGAAAAATAAACTCTATCCTTCAATCAGTCCAAACAAAACGTGGGAGGGAGCGTTCGGGAGCCTCCTCGGAGGGGCCCTCGGGGCGGTCATTGTCAGGACTATTTTTCATATGCCCGGGCTTTCATTGATCGCTGCCGCTGCAGTCGGTACTGTTTTGGGAGTGACGGCGCTTTTAGGTGATTTGATTGAATCGATGTTTAAAAGAGATGCGGGAGTCAAAGACTCGAGCGTATTTATTCCGGGTCATGGTGGTGTACTTGACAAGCTGGATGGAATGCTTGTTTCCGGTCCGGTTTTATATCTTATCGTGAGGTATTTGTGAAGAATCTATCAATATTGGGTTCTACAGGTTCTATCGGAAGAAATACCCTGGAAGTCGTTTCCAGACACCGGGACAGATTTAAGGTCATTGCCCTGGCAGCACGGAACAGTATTTCTCTCCTCGAGCAACAGATAAGGGAGTTTGAACCTGAATTTGTGGCCGTCTGTGATGAGAGGGCAGCAGATGACCTCAGGAAAAAGGATCTTCCGGTCCGAATACTGCAGGGAGAGCAGGGGATGATCGATATTGCCGCGATGGACGGTATAGACATGGTGGTCTCTGCCATCGTGGGGTCTCCCGGTCTGATTCCAACCTATGAGGCCATAAAGGCAGGGAAGGACATTGCCCTTGCGACAAAAGAGGCACTGGTGATGGCAGGGAATATCGTGATGGCCGAGGCATCGAAAAGAGGCGTCCGTATCATTCCTGTGGACAGCGAACACAGCGCTGTTTTTCAGTGTCTTGACGGAAGAGACGCGGAGGAGATTGAAACAATAATACTCACGGCTTCGGGGGGGCCTTTTCTGAAAAAGAGTGCAGAGGAACTTATGCATGTAACACCCGCTGAGGCATTGCATCATCCAAACTGGGAAATGGGAAGGAAAATTTCAATCGACTCGGCGACCCTCATGAATAAGGGCCTTGAAGTGATAGAAGCCTACTGGCTCTTTAATCTGCCGGTCAGGAAGATTCGTGTGATCCTTCATCCCCAGAGCATTATTCACTCAATGGTTTCATTTATAGACGGCAGTGTCATTGCTCAAATGTCGGTACCGGACATGAAGGGGCCTATCAGCTATGCCCTGTCATATCCTGAGCGCTTCGGCAATGTCCTGCCATCACTCAACCTGGCGCAGATAAAAGAGCTTACATTTGAGGAACCTGACCTGAAGAAATATCCCTCGCTTGGCCTCACCTATGATGCCCTGAATGCAGGCGGGACCATGCCCTGCGTGCTGAATGCGGCAAATGAGATCGCTGTGGATGCATTCCTTGGCGAAAAGATATCCTTCAGCGAAATTCCCCGTGTTGTATCGGAAACCATGGCGGAACACAGGGTGCTCAAGGGGGAGAGTATGGAAGAAATACTGGGGGCCTCGGAGTGGGCCAGGCAGAAGGCAAAAGAAGTAATCGAAACAGTAGGGACACACTGATGCGTCTTGTTAATCATAAAAAAGTATGTGTCAATAATGATAAAAAGAACACGATTCAAGAGCGAGCAGGGTGAATAAATTTATAGCAGAGGATAGGGAAATATGACATTTATCTGGGCAGTAGTACTATTTGGATTGCTCATTTTCTTTCATGAGCTCGGCCACTTTATCCTGGCCAAAATTCTCGGTGTGAAAGTATTGAAGTTCTCCCTGGGTTTCGGACCGAAGATACTGGGGAGGACCATCGGAGAAACGGAGTATGTGATTTCAGCAATACCTCTCGGAGGATATGTAAAGCCCCTGGGTGAGGAAGCCGGGGAAGAAATTCCCGAGGAGGACAAAAAAAGGGCCTTTAATTACCAGCCTGTCTGGAAGAGGGGAGCGATTGTTGTTGCAGGTCCTGTATTTAATTTGGTGCTGGCCTTCCTGATATTTACGGTCTTTTTAGGGTTGAAGCTTCCCGTGGCCATACCAAATCTGGACAGCATAACAACGACGATTGAAACCGTGATGGAAGATTCTCCTGCTATGGAGGCGGGACTGAAAAGTAATGATACGATTATTTCCATCGATGGATCATCAGTACACGAATGGAATGAAATGGCCGACATATTTTCAAAGAATCCCGGGAAGGAGTTGCAGCTCAGGGTCAGAAGAGGTGAAAGCCTCATAGACATGAGCGTCACCCCTGGTCCGACCGAGGCCAGGAACGAGAAAGGCGAAGACATTATTGTCGGAAGAATAGGGATCTCGAAAAAAATGGATGCCAGGGTCATTCAGAGCGACAGTCTGTTTGATGCGCCTTTTAAAGGGATGGATGCCGTCTATGGATGGTGTGTTCTCACACTTGAAGTTGTGGTCAAGCTGTTCACCGGGGCAGTATCTGCAAAGCAGATCGGAGGGCCGATATTAATCGTTGATGCTGCAGCCAAGGCTGCATCGGTAGGGGCCTTTACCTATTTTAATTTTATTGCTATTATCAGCATTAATCTTGCAATTCTGAATTTGCTGCCCGTACCTGTTCTTGACGGCGGTCATGTCCTGTTTCTTGCAATTGAGGCAGTGAGGGGCAAGCCATTAAGTGAGAAAATCATGATGGCGGCAAACAAAGTAGGCATGGCGCTCCTGTTACTATTGATAACATTCGTATTTTATAACGATATTATCAGAATTGTCGTCCCGTGGGTGCAAAGAACCCTTAATCAGTGAGGCTGTTTACCGGTGTTTTAAAAGACAGGTATCTTACTTCTTGATGCAGGACAAAACCGGGGGGACATCGATATTTGTCAATTGAAACCCCTTAACTGTTATGGCAAAACCCCCTGCAATAAAAAAAAGGGTATCATCAGGTGGCGTTATATTCCGTTCGGGGACCGGCGGAAATCCGGCGCACGGCATAGAGGTTGCTATTGTGGCGGTGAGGGGCAATAAGGCCTGGTGTCTGCCAAAGGGCATTGTTGACAAGGGAGAAGACCCCCCCGGAGCTGCGGTGAGGGAGGTGCGGGAGGAGACAGGGCTCAGGGGAGAAATTATTGAGAGAATAGGTCAGATTTCATACTGGTATTTCCTGAAAGCAGAGATGGTCAGGATGCATAAGACCGTCCACTTTTATGTCCTGAAATACATTGACGGCAGCACCGATGATCATGACGAAGAAGTGGATGAGGCAAAATGGGTCCCCATTGATGATGCAGTTAAACTATTATCCTACAAAAGTGAAAAAGAAATTATGCTTAAGGCAAAGGCGATAATAAAAAACATCCTGAACGTGCAATCCTGATTGCTTCATGTTGCCGCTGACGAGCCTGTTTCAATTCTTTATTTCATTCAGTGATCGGAATCTCCGGCATGGTCGAGTGCGTATTTCAGGCCTTCCGATTTCCCTTCCCAATAGGCCAGTCTGTCACGATTGATCGTTATATTATAATGGTCCTTAGGTTTCTCTGATTCAAGTTTTTTCAGGAGTTCCTTTATTTCATCCCGCTTCTTTACCGTTTTTTCATACTCCGCCTTGATGGACGTATTCATGGGCACCTCTTATAAATGGTTTTATCATACTATGATTTCACTGCTGCGGCAAGCGCAGCATCATAGTCAGGTTCCTGCCCTATCTCGGGAACCTGCTCTCTATACATGACCTTCCCCGATGTATCTATAATAACGATTGCCCTCGACAAAAGACCGGTCAGCGGCCCGCTCGTTATCTCTACCCCGTAGTCTTTCCCGAAATGAGCAGACCGGAAGACAGAGAGGGGGATGACATTTTTCAGTCCCTCAGCCTCGCAAAATCTCTTGTGGGCAAAAGGCAGATCAGCAGAAATGCACAGGACAACCGTATTCTCTCTTTCCCCCGACGCCTTGTTAAAACGTCTGACCGATGCTGCGCAAACAGACGTCTCGATGCTCATGAAAATATTGAGTATGATCTGCTTTCCTGCGTAATTATCATGAGTAACATCAGAAAAATCAGTTGCAGTAAGCATAAACTCCGGTGCCATAGCGTTAATTGCAGGCAACTCACCTATTGTCTGAACAGGGTCCCCTTTGAGGGTGATATGAGCCATGATTTCCTCCTTCTTGTCCACGGGTTGTGTATGTATTAATTTGTTATCCTATGAGAAATTATACAGTATATTCTATTCTTATAAAACCTCCTGAAAGATATAAAGGATCGAACCTGTTAATAAGTGATCGGTTACGCGTATTATTTGTTCTTCTGGAATATGAACAAATAATTATGGTGTATAATATGAGTAAATAAAATATCCTGGACATACTCATTGTTCTCTTCATATGGAAAATAAGACAGATGAAAATCCCGCGTTTCCGGAGAAAAAAAACCGTTTTGGCTGCCTTCAGATATTAGGGATTGCGGTCATCACTGTTGTTATTGCGGGTCTTATTGTGGCCGGATGGGTCAAGTACAATATTTATGCTTCTGAATTCAGACCGACGACACTGCGGCCGAAGGAGCAGAAAGAACTGGAAGGGAAACTGGCCGTGCTTAAAGAGTCAGCGGAAGACGGCCCTTTTGCCCGCAGATTGCCGAAAAGGGATGATCTTCCGCCTCCCCTTGAACCCGAAGCATACTCCGAAGAAGGGGCAAGGCGTGAGATTAATCTCACAGAAAAGGAGCTCAATGCCCTTATCGCAAATAACCCCGAGGTAGCCCGGCGCGTCGCTGTTGTTTTGTCAAAAGATCTGGTCAGTATAAAACTGGTTGTTCCCATGGATGAAGAGCTCCCTGTTCTCGG